>CAXEUQ010000046.1:0-6402 GCA_963999425.1 uncultured Candidatus Poseidoniales archaeon
GGCCGGCGGGGCCCTCGACGGGCAAGAGCTTGTCGATCAAGATCAAGCCGTTGAAGACGAAGCCGAAGCCGCCCGACGACTTCGAGCGCGTCACCTGGGAGAAGCTCCGGTCCGCCGTGCGTGCGGTGCACGCAAAGCAGGCCGTCGGGCACAGCCTCGAGGAGCTTACGCTCCGTCTCGCGCAGTCGCGCCGCCTCGTGCGCCGCGCTCGTGTGTGTCCAGCGCGCCACGGCCCGCAACTTTGGCGCGAGCGCCGCGCAGGCCTTTGCGCTCCTGAGCGCCACGCAGTTCGAGGTCCTGCGGCGCGGCTGCGCACGCGAAGGTGAAGAGGGTGAAGAGACCGATCATCACGAGGGAGACGATCTCGATGAATCGGTATCGCCCTCGGAAGATCAGGAGTGCCACGACGATGGCCATGACGCCTGTCCAGATTTCATACCGAAAGGCTGGAAAGAGGATGTTCAGGATGACTCTGACTAACCGCTACTTCGGGGCAGCCATGTTCGAGTACTACGCCACTGGTAAGACCATTCCCAAACACGCCAAGTACGGGACGATAGGGCTCATCGCATTGATGGCTTCCGTCTCGGCTTACTTCGTTTGGTTCGTTTCAACCAAGGGAGATGGGGTTCTCAGTGACCCTTCATCATGGAACGGTGCAGACCCCGGTTTCGGAGCTGGTTCGATCATCCTTGTGGGCATGATTGGGGTTTGGTACGTTGGTTTCAGAGTCCCGACAAGAGAATAAATTGTCCAATCACTGAACCAAGTTACTTATGTCTAGAACATCGATGGCCTCTGTTCATGGACCGAAAAGTGGACCTAACAATCGCTGCGCTGATCTTTTTGGCTGGCACAGCAGGCCTCGTCTCCGGTGAGGACATCGGAGGCGTTGAAACAACGACCGACAAGGATGGAGAGATAGCTGAGGCTGCCCCCGTCACCGATCGTCACCTCCGTGGTGATGCCAACGATGACGGCAGTGTGGACATCGGCGACTTCATCGTAATGGCACAGTACATCATGGGCTATGGCAGGGAGCCTGCTTCGATGACACAGGCCGACATCAACGGAGATCGTTCCGTGGATGTTGCTGATCTAGTGTTGTTGGCTGACTACCTGTGGGGCGAGGACGAGTCTGACTCCGGTCCTCAATCCATAGACAGTCGTGCATCAAAGGCAAGTGAGTCTGACAAGGCTGAACTGGTGTCATGCTTCGAGATCTACAGGACCCTACGTGGGGACGCCAACGACGACGGAAGTGTCGATCTTGGTGACTTCATGGTGATGGTCCAGTACATCCTGGGCTACGGGGATGCACCTGCCTCGATGCAAGGAGCTGACATCAACGGTGACCGTGCCGTCAATGTGCTGGATCTGGTTATGCTCGCTGACCACCTATGGGGTGGCCAGTGCGAGCGCTGCTAGAGCCGACAACCATACTGGGCTAGGCCCAGCTGCAACCAACGCGAGCCCCTCGCCCCAAAGCGGGCGGGGGGCCGCCAACCAACTTACTCTGGGCCCCAAGGAGTAATCTGCCGAGTCAGGCCGAGTCTGTGTGTGAACAGGAATCTCAGATTGAGTAGACCGTCGCCCCAAGTGTTGATCTCGGCCTCGCCCACACGTGGGCGGTAAGGCACACTGACTTCAGCGGTCTTCTGCTTGCCCAGATAGCGTCGAGCGCGAATCTTGAACTCCTGAGACAGGGGCATTCCATCGTGCTTGGGTCTGACGCGCTCGTCCTCGAAAATCGCCTTGCGGAAAACCCACATGCCGCTTTGCGAATCGTGAATTCCGTACCAGTAGAGTATCTTGGCGGTGGTTGAAAGAACCCAGTTACCAAACCCGTGGACTCCGGGCATCGCTCCCTCTTCTGCCCTGCGCAGCCTGTCGCAAGTAATCCATTGTAAATCCTCACTCACTAGCTTGCGGACCAAGTCGGGAACTTCCTCGCCAGGATAGGTGCAATCCGCATCCATGGTGACGATGATTTCTCCGGGAGCCATTGCAAAACCAGTCTTGTACGCCCTACCGTATCCCTTGCGAGGCTCTAGGTATACTGTGGCGCCCTCTGACTCTGCCAACTCTCTGGTGCGATCGGTCGAGTTTCCGTCGATAATCAGGAAGTCAAGTTTGTCGCACCAGCCATCGTTTGGAATCGAGCGAATCGTATCCACGATGGCTGCCTCCTCGTTGCGGGTCGGGATGACTACGGTGACGTGTACTGGCAGACTCTCGGCCATGTTATCGAAGACGCCGACCCGAGACCTCGTTTTGAACAATACGAATCGCTGCCCCGGGGTCGTGCTCTTGAAATGCGGGCGCTAGGCCGCGAATACGGCGATTCCATGCACATAGCGATGCTGTCAGCCGAATATCCGCCCCGTTGGGGCGGGATGGGCTCCACTGTGTACCATCTGTCGGCCTCGCTCGCTGCCAGAGGTCATCGAGTAACTGTGATTACCCGTTCTGGAGGAGGTGGGAATCCACCCAGCATCGAAGGTGTGGAAGTCATCAGCGTAGGATGGGTTCCAATCCCAATGGCATTCACGCGCTCCTATGGACGCAGTGCTCTGAGAGCTCTAAAGCGACTGCATGCCAGAAATCCTGTCGATGTGGTACATCTGCACTGCCCAATGATCTCGTGGTCGGCAAAGCAGTTCCGAGATTGCAGGAACTCAGTCGCCCCCGTCGTCTCATCCTTGCACGGTTCTTGGCTAGGCGAGAGGGATGGTCTAGTAGAGGCGTCTAGGAACAAAGAGGCGGCGGTCTGGGCCAACCCGAACGATCTGGCTATCCTGATGGCTGCCAAGCACTACGCAGGATACGAGCGTGCTGCAGTCAGAGAGTCAAGCATCTGTGTAGCCAACTCTGAGGCGACCAAACAAGATTTCATGCAGCGCTACTCTCCTCCTGAGAACTGGGATTGCGAAGTCGTCCATTGGGGAGTTGATACTAGCATTTTCGTGCCACTGCACCGCGATGATGAGGATGCGATGACAACCCACGAGGAGATTCGTACGAGATACAATGCCACCTCACCCGACTCGTGGCTCCTGCTAGCTGTGGGCCGGCTGGCAGCCAGAAAGGGCTACGCATCTCTGCTCAGAGCCTTCGCATCAGTCAACGCCGCGGCTCCTTCAACCCGTCTTGTAATCGTCGGCAGAGGTCATCTGCGCTCGCGGCTGAGTCGGCTGGCCAAGTCTCTGGGAGTTGGCGAAGCGGTACATTTTGAGCCCGGAATGCCGTTTGAAGAGTTGGCAGGCTTGTTCCGCTCAGCCGACTTGGTCGTCTACCCCTCATACTACGAGGGGCAGGGGCTGATACCACTCGAGGCGATGGCTTCGGGTACGCCGGTTGTCACCGTCAACCACGGACCATTGCCCGAGATGGTGGACGATAGCGTCGGACGGCTGTTCACGATGGGTGATGAGGATTCCATGGCCGAAGCGATATTGGCCGAGTTGGGAGCCCCTGATGCCTTGCAGAGTAAGGGCGAGGCTGGCAGGCACCGAGTGCTGGAGAGTTACACTTACGATGGGAATTCCGAGCGATTCGAGGTCATTTACGGAAGGGCCGAGTAAGTTCCTTCGCCGGGGAATTATTCATTCGTTGGTCGCGCTAGCGTGCCCGGGGGAGAGTAATGGGCGAAGGTCAGAACCTGAAAGATTTGGATTCGGGAACCGTGGCCAATGTAGGCATCATTCTGTTAGTAGCCGTGCTTGCAATCAAGGAGCTTGAATCGATTATTCAGCCCCTGATTATCGCAATACTGCTGTTCTTGTTGATTCGCCCTGCTGCACAGTGGATTGAAGACCGTCCGATTATGCAGAAATATGCTCACCCACTGATGCCGTATGGTGTACTCGTAGTGATTCTGTTCGCTGTGCTATGGTTAGCTTCGCAACTGCTTTACTCCAACCTTACCGCATTCACCGAAGAAGTTCCTGCACTTACAACGCAACTCAACGACAAGTTGGCCTGGCTTGAGGAGTTTGAGATTTGGGGGTACTCCTTCGATGTCAGCGGAGTCACCGCTCTAATCAGTCTGGATACCATCAATGACTACCTGACTGGATTCGTAGGCTCGCTGGCCAGTTTCACCGCGAGTGCTGTAACTGTGCTAATCTTCCTGCTGTTCATTATCCTCGAGGCAGAGACTCTGCCTCGCCGCCTCAAGGCGGCTTACCCTGAGGATGTCGAGAGGATTGAAGCGGTTGCCAGTTCATCTGGTGAGGGGATCAACACCTACGTTGTGACGCGTGCTACTGTTGCCTTCGGACAGGCGGTGGTGGCTGGCTTCGTGCTTTGGTGGCTCGGAATCCCTGGTTGGTTCATGTGGGCTTCTATCACCTTCATGATGGACTTCATCCCCTATGTGGGAGCCTTGATTTCTCTGATTCCTCCTATTTTCCTCGGCTTCATCGTCCTCGAGCCGACTTGGTCGATAGTGCTGATTCTCATCCTCGTTCTGAACCAACAGGCTTGGGGTGCCATAGTCGAGCCTCAATTGGCCGGGCAACGTCTTGACATGTCCCCGATTGTCCTGCTTCTTCTGGTCGCATTCTGGGGCTGGGCATGGGGAGTCATGGGGATGGTTCTGGGTGTCCCGCTTGCTGTAATTATGAAAATCGCGCTCGAGTCCGACCCTAGGACTCGTCCGATTGCGATGATGCTGTCTAGAGACCCGACACCACCGGATGACAACTGATTACTATCTGTCGACCATCACGGCGAGGATTCCGTCTGCTCCAATTCTGACACTATCAGATTGTGAGATATTGTGCAGCCCTTTCGTAGACAGCGTCATCGCGGACCCGTGAAGTTCCCACCGCGCTCCCTCGATGTGGACGCTGCTGCACGGTGTCAGTGCGAATACCGAGAATCGGGTTCCTTCTGGGATGCGGAGTACTGTTTCCTCCGAGTGGATTCTATGAGTCACGGAATCCTCGTGTTGCAACCTGATTGCTATGCCTGAAGGAGCTTCGCATAGTGCGGCCCAATTCCCAAGTTGGTGGCTGCTTGAACCTCCCTCACACCCCACCACATCAATCTCTTGGTATCCTCTCTGAGCGAGTAGCGTCAGGGACTTGGCTAGATCGCTGCTCGACTGGTCTGAGAGTTCAGTCGACTTATCTCCCCATCCAGTCGATATCGAGTCGAGGTCGCCGAGCACCTCCGCGACATCGTAACCCGATATTGCAGCCTTGTCGGCTCCTCCATCTGCCCCAAACACTGTCGCTGAGTCGTGTATACCTGTGAGGACCGTGTCAGAAGGAGTATTCCCATTGCACCAAAGGAGGGCACGCAAAGGCTCACCTCTTCCTCGCGGTGACTCGGCCTTCGACCACGAGGTCGACATCGTTGAGCTCGATGGTGGGGTTCAGCATCACTCCGCGCATGTGTATACCAACGCTGGAAGAGCCTCCCAATGCTGAGTTGTCACCGAATCCAAAGTAGGCCGCACCGCGCACCACCTGATCCTCAAGCCGCTTGCCGGATATTTTTGCTCGTGGATTCAACCCGAAGCCGAACTCGGCGACTGTGTTAATCTGGTTCGCTCTGCTAGGCCGCAGACCCACCCGAGCCTCGTCGAGAGCGGTTTGGATGTTCTCGGCGGCCTCACCGCCCGATATGCTCACGACCAATCCGTCTTCGACGAGGAAGGTGATCGGCTCATCCAGTAGAACCCCCTCCCATGAGCCGTCAATCACAATCTTGCCACTCATAGACTGCTCCTGAGGCAACACGAACACCTTGCCTGCGGGTAGATTGGTCACTTGGCCCGGACGATTGCAGATGCCGTTGTCCTCGAGCACCCACCTAGCACCAGTCCTGAACTTGATGTCAGTACCTCCTTCACTGGTTACTCTGACATCGCGTCTTCTCCTGAGAAGAGGGTTTAGACCGGAAATTTCCTTCTGTAGTGCGTTATAGTCTGCAGTCATGCCTCCTGACGCCATCATCTCCTGAGAGATTCCTGGCATGGAAGCAATCCTAGCCCCCTCACGCGAAGCCGTGAGTCTTGCCCGAGTATGGGTGAGTGAGTTCCTAGTGGCTAGCAGTACTACGTTCTGACGTCTCATCAGATCGCCAACTGATGCCGGTGGCTCGTTGCCCTGCCTATGGCTTCGCGGCATCATCATCATGAGAATTCGGTCTGTGACCTCTGATGCAGCTTCGTACAGAGCTCTGCCGACATCGGAAGTGGTAGGGTCAGTGACAACGAGCACATTCTCGTGCGGTCTGACCTGCATGCATGTGCGGATTACCGAGCGAGCAGCGGTCAGCATGTCCTCCTCGAGATCTTGCTCCTCCGCCTCTGCTTCCTCGTGCTCCTCGGACATCTCGCTCGGCCCGTGATGAGAGTTCCGTTATTCAAGACCACTACGTGATGTCAAA
>CAXEUQ010000047.1:0-6379 GCA_963999425.1 uncultured Candidatus Poseidoniales archaeon
GATGGGCGTTCCCCAAGGGGGGTCTATGCGACTCCGGCAAAATTCGCTGATGCAATTTTGTACGATGAATTACGGCATGGAAAGAATAGCAAGAAGGAGCCTCCTGCAACTCTCTCGCTCGCGGCATTGCCACCAAGTTTCAGGGCCATTGCAAAGCAAATCAATAAAGACATCTCGGATGATGGGAGTGATGGAGGAAGTAGAGATACAGAAAAGAATCAAACAAACTCTGGAATTCCACTTCCTTTCGCAGATCCGTGTGTGGGAGGAGGGGTATTTGCGGAGCGAATTCTAAGAATTCATTCCGAAAGATTGTCTGGATCGACACCCGAAGAAAGGAAGGAAGATACGCTGAAACTGCTGGAAGGACTTCAATTGGTCGATAGTTCAGAAATAGCGGTAGAAAGTGCTAGGAAGAGGTTGATCATTGTACTTGCCAGACTTGGATTAGTCGATTTATGTGGTGAGGGTGATGAGAGTTGCATAGGCCTAAATGAAGCAGAGATGATCATTGAAAGCAATGTGAGATGTTGTGACCCTCTCTTAGGCGAGTGGCCTTGGAACGAGAGGCCTATGTTGTTGGTCTCCAGGCCCCCTTGGCTTAGGATAAAAGACAGATTCAGAGGACATCCGGAAGGTAGTAGAATGAGAAAGGATCTTTCCAGAGAGCTGCGTCAGTTCGTAGACTCTGATGGAAAACCTAGATTTTCTGCAATCAAAGGGAACGTGAACCTATACCGGCTGTACATAGAGAGGTCCTTGCAGATATCTGGAGAAGGCGGCAGGGTCAGGCTCGTCGTTCCAAGTTCTGTTCTGAGAGAAAAAAGCAGCTTACCATTGAGAAAGCTGTTAGTTGAATCCAACGATTGGGATTCTGTGTGGTCTTTCCCGGAGGATAGTCAGCTTCTATTCGGAGGATCCCAAGGTGTTTCAGTAATCGGAGTGACAGTAGGCGGTAAAACCGAAATCGTGACCAGCTTAGACCCACTAAGAACTAGTGATATTGTCCATGGTAAGGGTCTCTATGCTGAGGCCCCATCAATGGAGTTAGAGAGGGGCCCTTGGTCTAGTTGGACGGATGCATCTTGGGCGGTCCCAAAAATGCCGAGATCGGAATCTGCTAGGAATAGGACGTTATCAGCAATTGGGCTACTTGCGGATAAACCTAGACTCGTAGAACAGGGCACATGGCTGAATCCAGGAGATGTCTCGATAAAGGTTAGAGTTGGGGGGGTTGACAGATCATCTTGGTCGAATAATATCTGTGACTGGGTTGATGGCAAAGGCATGTTGCCGTTTATCAGAGCGTCCCACATAGAATATTCGGGTGGGAAAGGTAGGTTGGTTCATCCTGCATTCGATCGAGGTTCTTCGAAAGAGGTTGCTTCTATCAATTCTGGTTGGAACGGGCCCGAGCATATGGCTGGACTATCGAAGATAGTTTGCCAAGCTATTGTAAGCCCCCAATTAGGTAGGAGGATGGTGTGGGCCGTGGTCCCTAAAGGCTGCATCTTGTCAAACTCTGTGAGTTTCCTAGATCTTCCAGATTCTGTGGTAGAAGTTCTAATAAAGCGCTTCGGAAGTCTTGACGAGGGTTTGGAGTTCCTAGCTAGCAAATTGAATTCTAGCGACTTGGATTTGTGGTCTAGGGCTTGGGCTGCGAATAATAATGTAAACAACTACGAGATTGAGATGCTTCCTTTCGACGTTGAAGAAGGGAGGTCCTCATTCACAATGGTTCGGAAGGACGAGGCATTGAACTGAAAAATACGGACTTCATTTTCCTATAACCGGAAAATGTACCCAATTTTAGCATGAGTTAATAATCGTGGTTTGCATAGGAGAGCCGTTCCGCAGTTGGGAAAAGAGCTAGGAGAGGAAAATGGGAATCAATCCGAAGATTGGCATCACTGGGCTGCCTCGTTCAGGCAAGTCAGCCGTGCTGGACAAGGTCGTCAGCATGCTGGTCGAAGAGAAAGGGGCGAGTACTGAATCAAGCGTCATTGGTGGGATGAGAAGTGAAGCGATTATCGAGAACGGTGAGAGGGTTGGATACGCATGCATCGACATCTCTACCGGAGAGAGTGGAGTGATGGCTCACCGAGAGATAGATTCGCGAACTAGAATCCTCGGATACGGGATTGATCCGACCGAGATTGACAGGGTCGGTGTCCCGGCCATTAGCAACGCCGTTGGCAACTGCGAGGTGTTGGTAATCGACGAGGTCGGCAAGTTCACCGTAGAGAGTGAAGGATTCGTTGAAGCCGTCAGGGAGGCTCTGGAATTCGACATGCCGACTCTGCTGACGCTGCACAAGAAGAGCCGTCACCCTCTGTTGCAGGACATCCGCAGAAGAGATGATGGTCGCATACTTGAGGTGACTCCGGTCAACCGCGCTCTGCTTCCGTACAAGGTCCTCAAGCTAATCAGTGAGATGCCTTGAGTCTGCGGTCAAGTTATGCGTGGAATGCCGTTGCGCATCCATGGGTTCCCCTGCTGGTCGAACTCGACGTGTTCTGATAGGGTTCGCTGTACCGTTGTACCTGCTGACGGCTCTCTCACTTGCAGAAGGCAGGATATCGCTCCTATCTGACGAATCCCCTGTGGACTCCTCATTCGCCCCCATCTTCGCCGGACTGGCGATTCTTGCCACTTTGCTGCAAGCATACATCGGCTGGTTGGGCGACAAGCCACACGGCTCTTCCAGATTAGATTCTCTCATCAGTCGCGAGGACGAAGGTGAGATGCTCGAGCGTCTGCGCCAAGAACAGAGAGAAGCGGATGTTTCCAGTATGGGATCAGCATGGGCAGAGATGGAGAAAGAGCATCTCGAGAAGTCACTCGGGGAGGAAGAGTGAGAATCGAAACCTTCACTCCCTGAATGCAGTACCGAGGCACGAGAAACATGAGCGAAGTGCCAGAAGACCTGCATTATACCGAGTCTCACGAGTGGATTAGAATCGAAGGCGACACAGCCGTAGTAGGCATCACCGACTATGCCCAAGACGCGCTCACAGACGTGGTATGGGTTGAGTTGGCAGAGGTTGGTGCCAAGGTCGGGGCCATGGAGCCGTGTGCCAGTGTCGAGTCGGTTAAATCGGTCAGCGAAATCTATGCGCCGGTCGCCGGAGAGATAGTAGAGTCCAACGAAGCTCTCGAGGATTCTCCCGAGTCGATTAATCAGGACCCGTATGGAGAGGGTTGGATATTCACTCTCAGCATGGAAGATACCTCTCAGGTCGAAGGTCTGCTCGATGCGGCCACCTATTCTGGCCTGATTGGAGACTGAATATGGTCGAATCCTCACTGCATATCTATGTCGATGGGTCTTGTGAGGAGAACCAAAACGTCACAGAAAGTACTCCTGCGGGATGGGGCTTCTGTGTGGTTGCCGGTGATAGTGGGATCGGTCGTGGGGGTGGGGACGTCATCGCAGAGCGTTCGGGCCCAGTGGTCACGGACCCTTCAGCGAGTGATTTCCTAGGGGCCGAGGTTGGCTCAAACAATACAGCCGAGCTAACAGCGATTGCTCATGCAGCCAGATGGATTCTGACTCAACCCGAGGGTGGAGTAGTGGTAATCAGGGGCGACTCGCAGTATGCCCTCAATATCGCCTCGGGCGAGTGGCGCGCCAAAGCCAACCGAGACCTAGCCGAGTCGGTGCAGGCACTGTGGCAGGAGGCTGATTCGGTACGTGGGCTGAGGGGCGAGCACGTGCGTGCTCATCGCGGACACAGGTGGAACGAGAGGGCTGACCATCTCGCCTTCAGAGCGATGCAGGGCGAGTCTCCTCTGCCGTTGCAATTCTGGAAGCCCGGCCAACGCTGACTATTCCGAGTCTGAAAGTGCGCCTACGCTCAGATAGACGTAGACGCCGTTGAGTAGTGCCAGTAGGCCAACAAGGGTCAAAATCAGGCCGGTTGGTTTAGGCAGGGCGTCCTCGACAACATTGCCGGCAAGCCAAGCTGCAGCGATGATAGCAAGGCCTGCCGCTATAACACTCCTTGACGAGCCTTCTGGGTCTTGCCACAGATCCATCCAAGGGACCAGGCCCTTGCGCTTGAAAGTCAGTCTGTACCAAGTTATGTACAGCAGAACCAGTCCTGTCAGCCCGATTACACCCAAAGTGAACGACTCATCACCCCACGGGCCTGCCGGAGCCAACTTGACTGTCAGGGTGTCGAGCAGTAGTATGCTGCCTATGGCTGCGTGGACCCTCCATTCAGGTTCGGCCTGCGTCGCCATGCCACGACGAGGTGGTGTCTGCGCTTGAAATCCGCGCAGCGATGGAGTCATGAGTGATATCTCGTAGCGAGATTCGTGGAGTACGCAATCAGCATCGAGGATGTCCTCGCTGCAGCCGGGCGACTGGACGGTATCGTGAAGCGTACTCCTGTAGTCTCGGCCGAAGGAATCGACAAGCTCGCCGGCAGGCAGGTACTGATGAAGTGCGAGAACCTGCAGCACGTCGGTGCGTTCAAGTTCAGAGGGGCCACGAACGCTGTGATAATGCTCGGTGATGCTGCCGAGAGCGGTGTGTGCACCCATAGCAGCGGGAATCACGCTCAGGCGCTCTCAATGGCTGCCAAGAACCGCGGGGTCGATGCTTACATCGTGATGCCCAAAACCGCTCCTAGAATCAAGGTGCTCGGGGTCAACAACCAAGGAGCTGAGATTACCTTCTGTGAGCCCACTCTGGCAGCCAGAGAAGCCACTGCTGGAGATATTATGGACAGAACCGGTGCGGTCCTGATTCACCCGTTCGACAACCCGAATGTGATTGCAGGCCAGGGAACCGCTGCTCTCGAGTTCTTTCAGCAGGCCGGTGAATTGGATGCAATCGTCTCCCCCATAGGAGGTGGTGGGCTGATGTCAGGGACCTGCATTATCACCAGAGCAATGTATCCAGAGACTCGTATCTTTGGTGCTGAACCTGATGGGGCTGACGACGCTGCTAGATCCCTCAAAGCAGGGGAGTTCCTGCCCCAGACCGGACCAGACACGATTTGTGACGGGTTGCTGACTAGCATGGGCGAGCATACTTGGCCAATCATCAGGGACCATCTGGAGACCATCATCACAGTCAGTGACGAGCAAGTTGTCGAGGCGATGCGTCTTATTCTAGATAATCTGGGGATGGTTGTCGAGCCCAGTGGAGCAGCCTCATTAGCAGCTGTTCTAACGCCTGAGTTCAAGGCTCTAGAAGGAATAGACAAGGTCGGTGTGATTCTCTCAGGCGGGAATGTCGATTCTCTTCCATTCTAGAATGAAATCAAAATAGGTGATTAGAATGGCCGATGATTCCAAGTTACCCATCTTACTAGTCGCTGGATTAGCTATCTTTATTCTCCAGACTGCAGCCTATCTAATTCTTGTAGAGAAGATTGGTCAAATCGGTGCCATAGCTATTCCTTGGTCAATACTCATTTTGTATATTATCTGGAATAGGGACTCTTTGAAATCCAACTTCGCAGTCGAAGAAGAAGAGTAATTCTAGGAATTAGAAGATTATTGGAGCACGGGCCGGGATTTGCACCCGGGTCCACGGATCTGCAGTCCGTTGCATAGCTACTCTGCCACCCGTGCAGTGACCTTGCGAGCCACGAGCCCCCCTTGAAGGGTATGTTCATCTCCTTTGGGCCGCCCGTAGACGGTATGCCTCGTATCTCATCGCGGTATGAGGGGCTTGGTGTGGGTTTCGCTCCATACCTGCAACCCCCTGGCCCAGGAGTAGTAAGATGGACTGTGGGTGAGCCTGGATTTGACACACCCAAAGAGGTGATTCGAGAGGCTATTGCGGCTCTAGAAGATGGTGAAACGAAGTATACTCGAGGGCCTGGATCAATGGAACTATGCCAAGCGGTTTCTGACTATCTTTCCAAGCATCACGGTATCGATGTCGGTGCAGAAGATGTGGTGATTACCCCAGGGGCCAAGCAGGCTCTCCTCTACTCCTTCTTGATGACAACGATGCCTGGGGATGAGGCAATTCTGCTAGCTCCCGCTTGGGCTTCCTATGAGCCCATGCTCAAACTGATTGGTGCGGTTCCAGTTAATGTGCCAGTACATCGAGATAACTTCCATCCAGATATGGATGCGATTAGAGGAGCGATAACCGATAAGACTCGAATGATTCTCATCAACTCACCATGCAACCCCACTGGTGCTGTGTTCACTCCTGAAGAGTTGCAGGAGATTGTCGACATAGCAGTGGAGCACGACCTATGGATCGTCTCAGACGAGATCTATGCGAGGTTGGTCTGGATGGATTACCCTCATGTCTCTCCTTACGCACTGCCGGGAGGCGAAGACAGGACACTAATCGTCAATGGTTGGTCAAAGTCATGGGCCATGACTGGTATGCGACTTGGATTCCTAA
>CAXEUQ010000048.1:0-6363 GCA_963999425.1 uncultured Candidatus Poseidoniales archaeon
CTGCTGGTTCAAGAAATAGTATTATTAAAAACTCTAAAGGTAAGTACATTGTTTTTTTTTTCATTGAAACGTACATCAAAAGTACCGTCATATTAGACAGTAATTACATTTAAAGTTTTCAGTGACATTTGCATTAGGATCTACATTGAAATTTAAATGGTTGATTTCGAGCCAAGCGAGTTGGATTATCATGAGGCGTTTCTAGATTGGATTACTGCCGAGCATGCGCGGGGCCGGAAACTGCTTCTTGCAACCGCTTCAGACCGTCTAGTGGCCGAGCGAGTTGCCGCCCACGTCGGTCTATTCTCCGATGTTCTAGCCTCGGATCAGACATTCAATCTTAGAGGTAGTAAGAAGGCCGAGGCTCTAATCTCAAGATTTGGTGAAGGAGGATTCGGTTACGCCGGTAATAGTTTCCACGACCTGCCTGTGTGGGAGAAGGCGGGGCAGGTCGTCGTTGTCAACCCCGACAAGGGACTTCTGGACCGCGTCGGCGAGGATGCTGACGTCATTTTCGAGTAGGTCGCCGCCGGCGACGACCTTTAGCGCAGAAATGTCTCGGTGGCGCGTGGGACGCGCGCGCAAGGCACTTGGCAGGAGGATAGACGGGTTAGCCAAGTGGCTGCTCCGATTCAGGGTATTTTCGGTACCATCGAGGATAATTGCCAACTCGAGTTACGCTTGGAGTTTCATCTCACGGACCGATAGAATCCGAGCTAACCGACTTCGAGACAGGGTCAAGCAGGATGAGCTGCCCGAGCATGTCTCCATAATCATGGACGGAAACAGGAGGTTTGCTTGGGGTAAGAATCTGGAAAGAGGTGCAGGTCACGCCCAAGGCAAGGAGAAACTGAAGGAGGTCATGGACTGGATTCTCGATCTCAAAATCCCCTACTTCACCGTCTATGCCCTCTCGACTGAGAATCTCAAGGAGCGTTCAGAGGTCGAGCTCGAAGGCCTGTTCGATTTGTATGTCGCCGGTCTCAATGAGATTGCTGAGGACCCGAAAATCCACGATAACGGTGTCAAGGTGCAAGCGGTCGGCAGGTTGAGTCTTCTCCCAGACAGGGTAAGAGAGGCGCTCAAGAACGCGGAATCGCGTACTGAAGAGTACTCGGACTTCCTGTTCACAATTTGTCTTGCATACGGTGGCAGAGAGGAGATTGTCGATGCGGTCAGAGATGTCGCGGTGGCCCACGCAGACGGTGAGTTGCCATTGGATATGATTGACCAACAGCAGATTTCGAGTCGATTGTACACCGCCGAGTTGCCTGACCCAGATTTGGTCATCAGAACCAGTGGTGAGGAGAGAATCTCCAACTTCCTGCTTTGGCAAATCGCATACTCAGAGTTGCACTTCACAGATGTGCACTGGCCCTCCTTCAGCAAGGTCGACCTCTACGAGGCCCTCGAGTCGTATCAGATGCGGAGGCGTCGCTATGGAGAGTGAAACTTGTGATTCCTGTGGGCGCGACGACTACAGGAAACCGTCTGTAGCGGTAGATGCAGTTGCGATAAGGGAAGGCGAGTCCGGAATCGAGGCACTTCTAATCAGAAGGGGCGGCGAGCCCGAGGTCTGGCGAGGCAGATGGGCGTTCCCCGGCGGCTTCGTAGATTACGGCGAGGACCCTGAGCACGCTGTCTTGCGCGAGCTTGAGGAGGAGACTGGGGTTGATGGTTTCGAGCCGGTTGCATTGGCAGTACACGGTGACCCCGATAGGGATCCTCGCAAGCACATCATCGCCTTGTTTTATCTGGTCGATGTGGACCCGGAAGCGGTTCCACGAGGTGGTGACGATGCATCCGACGCAGCTTGGGTACCGATAGACGACCTCACAGCCGAACAGGTGGCTGGAAGCCACTTCGGCATCATCGAGATGCTACGAGAGTAAGCCTATCACCCGCGCTCCCCTCCGGGAGTCATGAGCAGCAAGAAGAGAATCGACACTGGCGCAGAAGTAATGGGGCCTTACAGCCTTGGAATTACAGTCAAAGACCACATCTGGCTATCCGGACAGATAGACAATACACAGGTTGGGATTGAGGCTCAGACTAGAGGAACTCTGGCCAAGATAGACGGCCTGTTAGAGGCTGCTGGCAGCAGCAAGTACGATTTGGTGAGGGTCACAGTTCTGATGACCGATATAGGAAACTACTCTGCGATGAATGAGGTGTACTCCGAGTGGTTAGGTGATGCTATGCCTCCAGCTCGTGCAGCATATGCAGTGCGCGATCTTCCCGGAGGTGCACTAATCGAGATTGTCTGCGAGGCGTTCCGCGGGAGTGGTGGCGAATGAACCACGACATCATCCTCAAGCGCTTTGAGGAGCCTGATGAATTGAGGGAATTTGAGAAGGGTAGGTTTGAGGTCATCCACTTCGATGGGATGACAATAGGTCGGGCCACCTACGAGCCTGGCTGGAAGTGGTCTGTGGATGTCTCGCCGCTGTCAGGTACAGATTTCTGCGAGGTTGAGCATCTCGGCATGGTGCTCGAGGGACATGCTACCTGCGCATTCAAGGACGGTGAGGTCTACACTATGGGTCCCGGAGACTTGTTCTACATCGGTCCCGAACCACACGACAGTTGGGTCGTAGGTGATGAGAAATACGTGTCTCTACACTTCCAAGGGGCCGACAAATACGCTGATTGAGTCGCTATCTCGAATCGGGAACGCTTAGGAGTGCCTGCATCTGGCCCGGTTCGTGAGCGTGTTCAAGGCGTACGACATTCGAGGCATCGCAGGGGATGAGATTACCCCTGAGTTCGCCAACAGACTAGGCAAAGCCGTAGTCACTCATCTCAATGCAGCGGCTGTGGCTGTAGCAAGAGATATTCGAGACTCCGGCCCTGACTTGCATGCGGCATTCATCGAAGGCGCGATTAATGCTGGAGCGGACGTTCTGGATCTGGGAGTAACCACAACTGGAGTGCTCTATCGCGCAACTGTGGATTTACCGGTGCACGCTGCCGTCGCCATAACTGCTAGCCACAATCCACCCGAGTACAACGGATTCAAGATTTGCCACGGCAAACTCCCCATCGCTGGAGATGAATTGCAGGAACTGAGGGCAACGTTCGATTCCGGGGACTTCAGCGAGGGCGAGGGGGTTCACCGAGTAGTCGGTGGCTTCGAGGATCACTACATTCGAACTGTGGTCGAAAACGCAGGCAAGCCGGCAAGACCGGTGAAGATTGTCGTAGACTGCGGCAATGCGGTACCAGGGCCTCTTGCGATGAGGGTGATGGAAGCTCTAGGAGTGGATGCCATACCACTGCACTGCGAGTGGGACAACAGTTTCCCTAACCATCCTCCGGACCCAACCCGTCCGAAGAATATGGCTGATCTATCTGCAGCGGTTCTGGAGAATGGTGCCGAGTTCGGCATAGGAATGGATGGAGATGGAGATAGGATAGGGGTCGTGGACGAGTCGGGGCGATTCATCCATCCTGACCGGCTAATGGCTGTGATTGCAAAGGATGTCCTGTCCAATCTGCCAGAAGATGCGGATGAGGATGAGCGAACTGTATACTTCGATGTGAAGTGCAGTATGGCACTTGAAGAGGCCATCGAGTCTGCAGGCGGTGTGCCTCGGATGGTCAGGACTGGTCATTCATTCATGAAACGCGAGTTGAGAAATAATCCGATGGCACCTATGGCCGGAGAGATGTCAGGCCACTTCTTCCTGCATGACCGTTGGCCCGGTTTTGATGACTCCCTATACAACGCAGCCCGCCTGCTTGAGATAATCGGGCGCGACCCTTCTCCATCAGATGGCGGCCCAAGTTTCTCGGATCGGTTCTCATTCCTGCCCGATTACCCCTCTACTGGTGAGGCTAAGATTCCTCTGCCAGGTGAGCGTGAAGAGGTCATGAGTGCCGTGGCAGAAGCATTCTGTGACATGGAATACTCGACCGTAGATGGTATCAGAGTTCGATACGATGAGGGTTGGTGCCTGTGTAGAGCTAGCAATACCGAGGCCATCCTCGTTATGCGTGCTGAAGGCCGAACAGAGGCTGCGCTCGAAGCCATCCTAACGGACGTAAACGCCCGGTTGGGTCAAATGATGGATCTCAGTGCTCTGCACTAATCTTCCATCGAGTCGCCAGAGGCGAGTACTGGTAGAGCCACTAAAAGCCCACAGATTGCAGCGCAGAAAACGCTGAAGAAAGCGCCTATTCCGCCCATGACTGATCCGAAAGCGCTGTCTCCGGCCATCTCTGCCATCATGTCTGCCATGAAGAGTGCTCCAATGAGGCCCATTACCAAGTCAACACCTATTGCGTAAAGTCCCAACTTGACGCCGCTCTTCTGGTAGTTGTATACCTGATAGCCGGCGTATGCGACTACGAATAGGAATGCTACATCGACTATTCCATCAACGTACATGAATGAGGAATTCACTTCGATTCCCATCTCCTCATATTCGTCCATAGATGCTCCAACTGCAAGAAGGCCAAGCAACGAGAGCAGCCCCATTATCGCGCCATAGATCATCATCAGGATTCCCATAATCTTGGGCAGGGAGCTCTTCGGTGCAGCCATCACTGCAGGCTGGTCAAACGCCCCTGCAGGTGCTTCTGCTGGGGCGGCGTTCGGTGTTCCAGTGAAAGTACTGTCATCTTCTTCCATGACCGAACGTGTCCGGCTTGGCACTTAGCATTGTTCCCTGCACCGATTCTCTATATGTGAGGTCGAGAGCGGGGGTTCGGCGCCACTGTAGCTTAGTTGGTAGAGCACCTGATTCGTAATCAGGAGGTCGGGAGTTCAAGTCTCCCCAGTGGCTCACTCTTCCTCATCGAGACCCAAGGCCCCCAGCAACGGTCTGAATTTGTCATTGGACTTTGAGAGTGATTCAATCACCGGCATGGAATCTCCCGAGAGCATCCCAAGTGCCGAGCCCCCTCCCGTGCTGTTGTGGCTGAACTCACCTGCCATTCCCCTTTGATTGACCAGTGCGCTGGTGTGCCCTCCACCTACTATGGTGACTCCGGTGGCCTCGGCGCACATGTTGAGGATCTCGATTGTACCGAAGGCGAACTCGGGCTTCTCGAAGAAAGACGCAGGTCCGTTCCACAGGATGCAATTGGCGCTGTTGAGAAGTGTCTTCAAGTCCTGCAAGGTCTGTATCCCGATGTCGTACATCGGGTATTCAGTAGGTAACTCATGCAACTCCAACTGTAGGCGTTTCACATCTACCTCGACGGCCACATCGCGAGGTAGGAATAGCAATTCAGAGTGCTCCTTCACCAAACGCTGAGCCATCTCCCAAGTAGGCTCGAAATCATCACCCATAGTCCCTTTGATTGCTTCCTTGTTTGTTCCTCCTATGTCGTGACCGTTCGCCCACAGCATCAGATTGCCCACTACTCCGACCATCACAATAGAGTCGACTACTCCTCTGCCGATTAGATTGAGTGCGACTCTCAGTGAGTCGTCGCACTTCGCCCCTCCGAGGATTGCCACATATGGCCGAGGAGGGTCGTTAACTGCCAGACTCAACGAGCGGATCTCCTTGGTCATCAGTCGGCCTGCGATACAGGGGACCTCTTCGGTGAACCCTGTCAGGGTAGGGGAGTTACGATGGGCAGCTCCGAAGGCATCGGTGACGTAGGCGTCTGCTACCGATGAGAGTCTGGTGACTATCTCAGAAGTCGGCTCGTCCTCAGCCTTCACCTTGTGCTCGCCGTATTCTTCGGGATGCATCCTGACATTGTCCAGGAACACCTTGTCTCCGGGCTGCATCTCCTCGATTGCTGCAATCGCCTCATCGCCGCAGACATCTCCCACGAATCGGATCTGTTGACCGGTGAGCCGCGATAGCCGATCGCAATGACCGGACATGTCGGTGAAGTCGATCTTGCCTGGTCTCGACTGGTGTCCCATGATGACGACCTTGGATTCCGATAGGTCACTTAGCGTCTCCAAGATAGAACGTAGCCTGCTGTCATCTAGGAAGGCCCCCGTCGCTGGGTCTAACGGTGAATTCACATCGACTCTGTACAATACAATCCGTCCTGCTAGACGGACGTCGTCCAACGACAGGACGGTAGTCACGTTCCGCGGCACTAGCGGCCCCTCTATGGCCATTGTGGGTGCAGAACACGCTCTGCGTGTTCCCACAATACCTTTCATTGGAGACTAATGAGCAGTTCCATGGACTGGGATGCTGGGAGGCTCACCGGACCCGATGGTGAGGACTGGAGGGTTCCAGTTTCCGAATTGCAGGCACGCCAAGCAATGCTGTCCAAGGCTCTAGCCAGTGCTGGACAGGAGTCTGCACTCATCGATGACCCGGTGGAGTTGTACTGGCTAACCGGCGGGCGTCAGAGTTCGATGCTCCTAGTCGGTGCAGAAGGCTC
>CAXEUQ010000049.1:0-6343 GCA_963999425.1 uncultured Candidatus Poseidoniales archaeon
AGTGGGGCGGACCAGTTCTACGCCTTCTTCTACGATGCCGAGGACGAGGATTGGAGTTGGTGCTACAATCGACCACCTGAGGCCTTCTACGATAGATCTTGGCAGGTCGAGGTGGTCGGCCCAATCAGCAGTATCTACGGGAGCGGCCCTTGGGCTAGCCTTGTGATTAGCAACTTCTGGCACCAAGTTGCGAACCGCGGTGGCCAGATTAGCACTGACGGACTGAACTACCAGAACTTCGACTTCCCCGACAGAGACGCTAACCTAGATGTGATGGAAGTGGACCTTGTCTTCGACGCCCTAGGGATTGAGTGGGATTACACCAAGCCGCACAAGGAGATGCGAGCCTTCCCGGTGCCCTCGGGCGGCTTGTACTTCCCTGACTACTTCGATAACGGTGTAGACGCCTATCTCGACACTTCACTTAGTTGGTGGGCTGCTACTGGCTCCAATGGCAGTGACCTGCCCTCGGAGTACTGCGCATTCGACTCGTCAGGAGCATTGCATTGTGTCACAGCGGGTGGCACCATTCTGCAACATATGCTATCGTGGGACGGAGGACTTTCTTGGACCAACCAGACCTACAACCTCTCAGGTGTGGCCACCGAATTGGAGGAATGGGAATTCCACGCCAATGGTGAGCACGACCTGTTCGTGTTGAATGTCCGCTACCAGAGCGCAGATGGTCCTGATGTTGATGTGGCTTGGCATGTCAGAGAGTACTCACAGAGCCTCGAGCCCGACATGAAGACCTATCTGGGACTTGGTGACCTGGACTCTACATCAGGCGCAGGCAATGACATCAGGTTCGACTTCGCCAGCATGGGCATTCTTCCTGATGGTGGCGCCTTCATCGCCTATCACGACTCCTCTGACCCGGACCCTCTATTCGGAGTAGAACTACTATTGCCAGTCGCTTACGGGCCCGCAATGGCCTGATTACTCGGTCACACTGAATGAAACGGTGATACCATCCACTTCGAACGCGTCAGCATCGCTCGGCACCACCCCTTCGTTTAGGGTGGCACTACCTGATCGGGTCTCAGTTCGAACGTGAGCCCAATCCTCATCTGCCAACTCGGCCCCCTCAATCCAGACTGCCAGCGAGATGCTTTCCTCGACCTCCAAATCAAGCTCCTTGCGCTTCGACTGAATTCTTCGTATCACGTCTCTGGCCAATCCTCGTGACATCAATTCCTGATTCAAATCCATGTCTAGAACCAGAGAAACATCTCCGAAGTCATCTCCCGACAGAGTCGCCGCTGCATATCCGTCCTTCTCAGTCCGGCGCACCTCGATGTCATCCATCGTAATCGCATATCCGGCTATTGCAGCGATTCCAGCCTCTATCTCCAGTAGCAGCGAATCGGGGTCCGCAGTATCCAGCTTGGCTAGCACGACGGGTAGATCGGATCTGCACTTGGCCCCCAACGATTTCCTGTTCGGCTCCAAGACGATTCTCTGGAAGATGTCTAGATCCTCCTCGGTGAGCAACTCCTCTACATTCAACTCCTCGGCAAGGATATCATGGAAATCAGACAGATCCGGGCCACCTACAATCCAACCGTAGCGGCACGGTAATCGCTGTCTACGGTTGTTCTCGACACGAACCCTGCGGCCCGACTCAGCCAATGTCCTGACTAGTTCCATCTGTTGCTCAAGGGGGTAATCTCTGGGCGGCAGTGTCGCTTCGACTATCTGGGATCCAACAGGCCAATCGGCAAGGTGAACCGAACTTCCTGCCAGAGCCCTGTGAATCACATCGGGCATGAAGGGAGAGATGGGAGCCATCAGTCTGCAGACCAACAACAGAACCTCATGCAGGGTATGCTGACAAGCACGCTTGTCATCACTGTCGGACTCGCTCCACAGCCGACGCCTCGACCTGCGGACATACCAGTTCGACAGATCGTTCACGACGAAGTCCTCGAGCTCTCTTCCCGCCTTATGGAAATCCCAGTCTTCGAAGTGCTGATGGTAGGACTCTGCCATTGCGCTGGCCTTTGACAGAACCCATCTGTCCAATGAGCTCCTGTCAGAGATTGCGACAAAACCGGACTCATCATCCGGGTCGAATCGGTCCATAGCGGCGTAGTCTGCGTGAAATCTGTAGACATTCCAGAGAGTCAGGAACATCTTCGCGTATGACTCTCTGACTCCATTGGGGTCGAAGTTGGTAGGGGACCATGGCGCGCTTTGCGTAGTCATGTACCAGCGAATTGAATCCGAACCTTCCTTGTTGAAGTGGTCCCAGGGGTCGACTACGTTTCCCTTCGACTTACTCATCTTCTTTCCGTTCTTGTCCAAGATATGCCCTAGTGACAGGCAGCGCTTGTAGCAGATACTGTCGAACACAGCGGTGGAGACTGCCAGCAGTGAGTAGAACCAGCCTCTGGTCTGATCCACCGCCTCGCAGATGTAGTCGACAGGGAAGGCACCGTTGAACCCCTCCTCGTTCTCGAACGGGTAGTGCCATTGGGCGAAGGTAGCGCAGCCTGAATCGAACCAGCAGTCGAGCACATACGGCTCGCGTACCATTGTGCCCGAGCATCCATCAATTGGACAATGCAACTTGACATCGTCGACGTATGGTCGATGGAGTTCAGGCGGAGCTGGTGAATTCTGGGTCTTCATCGAGTTCATCTCGCCGATGCTTCCGATGCAGTGCTCGTGTCCGCAGTCCTCGCAGATCCAGACGGGGATTGGGGTTCCCCAGTAGCGTTCTCGGCTGATTGCCCAGTCCTTGATGTTCGAGAGCCATTCGCCCATTCTCTTTGTTCCAGTCCACTCGGGAGCCCACTCGACTTCCGAGTTGTAACGCATAATCTCGCCCCTGACCTCGGTCATGCGGACGAACCAGCTGTCCATCGCGTAGTACAGTAGGGGGTGGTCTGTTCTCCAGCAATGCGGATAGTCGTGAGTGTACTCGTGTTCACGGTACAGCAGCCCCTGCTCTGAGAGCAGATCAATGATATCGGAGTCGCAGTCCTTGACGTATCTGCCATCCAGAAGGTCGTGAGTACCGGCGATGAATCGACCGTCCATTCCGACAGTGTGCTGGGCAGGTAGGCCGACCTGCATTCCGAGATTGTAGTCCTCCTCGCCGTACATCACGGCAGTGTGGACTACACCGGTACCGTCAGTTGTAGTGACGAAGTCAGCGGCGACAACCGTCCAGGCAGTATCCGAGCCGCTGCCGTCGATTGCTCCGGGGAATAGCGGCTGGTAAGACTTCCCAACTAGGTCTGAACCCGCGAACTCATCAACCACTTCGACTTGATGACGCAGAACATCGCCAAGCAAATCTTTGGCCAGAATCAACTCTTCTCCAACCTCGGACCCACCTCGACCTTCCCACGAGCCAGCCGGTGGTTCCTTGATGCGAATCCGGCAGTAAGTCACATCAGGGCCGACGGCCAGACCGACATTGCCCGGAAGAGTCCATGGTGTAGTTGTCCAAGCCAGCACGGAAGCATCTTCGTCTACCAAACGGAACTTGACATAGACCGCTGGCTCAGCGACCTCCTTGTAACCCAGAGAAACCTCGTGTGTGGAGTAACTGGTTCCGGTCTGAGGGCAGTAGGGCAGAACCTTGTGTCCACGGAACAACATCCCCCTCTCGAACATCTGTTTGAGTGACCACCACGCTGACTCGATGTACTCGTCGTGGAGGGTGACATACGGGTCATCCATATCGACCCAGAAACCCATTCGCTCGGTCATCTCGCGCCAAGCCTGCTCGTAGGTCCACACACTCTCTTTGCACTGCTGATTGAACGCCTCCATACCGTATGCTTCGATGGCCTCGTTGGACATCAGGTCTAATCGCTTCTGAACTTCAATCTCCACAGGCAGACCGTGGGTGTCCCATCCGCCCTTCCTCTCGACGACATGTCCTTCCATCGTCTTCCATCGGCAGACCATGTCCTTGAACAGCCTCGACAGCACGTGGTGGATACCCGGTCTACCGTTCGCCGTGGGCGGCCCCTCGAGAAAGGTGAACGGGTTTGATGCAGCGCGTCGCGACTCGATACTTTGCTGGAAAGTATTCTCCTCTTCCCATGTCTGCATAAGAGAAGTCTCGACCTCAACCGGGTCGAGTTCTCCAACTGGTTCAGGTACACTCATCGAGCCGCCGACCAAAGGCACCGTATTGAAGGTGCCCGCTTCGCCCAAAGGGCGAATCTCACGTTTAGTAGGCTTCAATAGTGGTTGCGACTACGCTAATACATGTCAGAGACGGTCACGCTCGATGTAGGCGGAATGACCTGCGATGGATGCGCCGGAAGGGTGCGAAATGCACTCGAGGGAGTCTCAGGAGTTACCTCGGCTGAAGTATCTCATGAATCAGGCTCAGCTATTGTCTCGCACTCAGGAGTCTCTCGAGATTTGATGACCGGAGCTGTACGTGCGATTGGCTACACAGTGGATGGTCAGGCCGAGGAGTTTCACTGGCGCGACGGAAGTGTTTGGCGGCAATCTGCTCACAATACGAAGTGGTGCCTGATCGGATGTTCAATTGGTGATTTTGGCACCATTGCTGCATTCCAATTTATTCCTTATCTTGATGCTCTTGGCTGGTCTACAATGTCGATTATGTTGCTTGCAATGTTCAATGGAATCATGACCTCTATCGCTCTTGAGACCATAATCCTGTCAGCCCAAATGGCATTGAAGGAAGCTTTCAGAGTCGCGATTGGAATGTCTTTGATTTCGATGATTTCAATGGAAGCGGCGATGAATATTGTTGATGTTGTTCTGACTGGAGGGGCCAAGCTGACTGTGTGGGTAATCTTGCCAATGCTAGTAGCTGGATTCCTAACACCATGGCCGTACAACTATTGGCGCCTGAAGAAGTATGGGATGGCCTGTCATTGAGGAGGTACGAGATGGACTGGAGCGCAATCGGAGACGAGATTTCCGAATGGATTAGTGACTACGCGACCAAGGCAGGAATTTCCACTCTCGTCATCGGAGTCTCAGGAGGGATAGACTCAGCTGTGACTTCTACCCTAAGCGCTAGGACTGGCATGGACACTATCGTTCTCAATATGCCAATCCACCAAGACCCTTCTCAGTACGAACTCTCCAATCGGCACATCGAATGGCTGCAGTCCAACTTTGACAACGTCGAAGCCCTTACCATAGACCTGTCAGGGACCTATGATGCATTCTGTGAGGGTCTCAGCGAGCAACAGATTTCCGCTTTGGCCATGGCCAATTCAAGAGCTAGACTGAGAATGTCAACTTTGTACGTAGTTGCCACCTCTTCCGATGGAATAGTCGTAGGCACGGGCAACAAGGTTGAGGACTTTGGAGTAGGTTTCTTCACCAAGTATGGTGATGGAGGAGTCGACATCTCTCCAATCGCCGATTTGTACTAGTCAGAGGTCTATTCGTTAGCCGAGACACTAGGGATAATTCAGGAGATTCAAGATGCTGCCCCTACTGATGGACTTTGGATTGATGGCAGGACGGATGAGGACCAATTGGGCGCCACATACACAGAACTTGAATGGGCAATGAAAGAGATCGAGAACCCCTCTGGCAGAGAGCACTCGGCTAGGGAAAAAGAAGTTCTAGAGAGATATCTAGAACTTAACAATGCTAATTCACACAAGATGAATCCAATTCCAGTGTTCCAGATGAACAGGCGCTGAGTTGAATAGCATACGCCCCACCGTCGTGGCATGGCCGGAATCAGACAGAAGTGGAGAGATTTGGAGACTAAGCAGAAGACATTCGCCGTCGCAACCACATCTCTACTTCTGTTAACTATCGGATATGTCGGAATAGGATATGTCATCGCTTCACAAGCAATAGCCGTTAATCCTGGATGTGGAATGTGGTCTGAGAACACTCCTTCTGATTGGTCTACTGACGATGATTGGGAGAGTTTCGAGCCATGGCCAATGGCCGATGAGAGAGTAGAGATTAGACGTGATTTTGATGCCTCAACTTACCAGATGGAAAGTTACGAAGATGTCTCATTCAACCCTCGGGGAGATACCAGCATTACACTAAGCGGTTGGTATGTCGAAGTCGACCCGGAAGCCCCTGTTGTAATCCAAACTCATGGTATGCCTATGAATGGCAAGTGTAAGCCCGAAATGCTACTGATGCAAGGTTATCTTGCAAATGGAGGAATAAACACTCTATCTTTTGATTTAAGGAATTACGGAGAGAGTGATGTAGTTGGAGATTACATTGCTGTCGGCCAGATCGAGTACAAAGATCTCCTAGGCGCATATGATTGGTTAATCTCAGAGAAAGGATACCAGCCTGGTGAAGTTGGTATGACTGCAATTTCTGCCGGAGGCGGGGCCGCAATAGCCTTCGCCGA
>CAXEUQ010000050.1:0-6127 GCA_963999425.1 uncultured Candidatus Poseidoniales archaeon
ACTTCGATACCGATGTCACCGCGGTGGCTGTAGATCTCACTGAGATCGGCCTTGGTATAGTCGAGCTCTCTGACTCGGGACTCCAGGGCGACCACACCATTCACGATGACATCTGGACTGCACTATTGGTCTACGATGGGCTGCAGCACGGGGTTATACAAACTACAGTCACTATCGAGGATTTCTGGGTATCAGTCGAGGAGGATGCCATTATCGAGATTACCAATGCCGCTCCAAGAATGATGTCACTGCAATTCTCTCCCGACTCGGTCGTTCGCGGCGAATCTGTCGCCATCACAGTCACTGCAGTCGATGGGCACGGCGTAGTTTCAGCAGCCGTCGACCTGCTAGGAGTCGGCGGAGAGCTCAGCCAACTGGCCGAGACCGACGGTGAATGGGTTGGCCAGTTCACCGTCCCATCCGGCATGTCTCCGGGCGAGAGGGCGATTCCTGTCAGAATCACCGACGGCGAGGGAGAGACCGTGATTGCGGTGCACACTCATGCAGCCGGATTTCCCGTGGACGCGCCACGACTCACAATTGAGAACGAGGCTCCGAGTATTTCCAATCTGACAATACTCAGGGATGGCGAAGCAGCTGACACCGTCCATGTACCTTCGAGCGGCGACCCGATTTCCCATCTCCTTGAGGTCAGAGTTGAGGACCCCGATGGAGTCTCTTCGGCGCAAGCCAAGATAGGCAGATTGGCACCAATAGGAAGCTCCGAGGCCTGGCTTTTGATGGTGGATGACGGGACAGGCGGGGACAGAGTAGCAGGAGATGGTGTATTCACTCTGATGTTCGATGTCCGTTCCACTCTGCCCGGGGGCAACATGACCATTGAGGTTAGAGCCACGGACACCTATCTGTCCACAACTCCACTCAACGAGCAGCAGCAGATTATCGAGCTCGAGAAGTTGAGTTCAGGAGGTAGTGGAGGAAACTGGATTGCTGACAATTCGATGACTCTGATTGCCGTCGCCCTTGTGCTACTGCTACTAATCGGAGTAACTGCGGTGGTAATCTCGATGCGCAATTCGGACACTGAATGGTGAGACTAGATAATCTCCTTCGGCCTAAGGACCTCAATCAACTCCCACCTCTCCCCCGCCTTCTCAATCAGTGCTGCAGCAGCCGTCGGCATAACCTCCCAATCTCCTGTGAGATGGTTGACCAGTACTTCTGATCCGGGGTTGTGACCCAGAATCATCGTAGTACCATCCTCTAGCGCGTCCTCCAACTGCTCGGACAGACTGCTCAACCCAGCGTGGTAGATCTGGGAACGAACCTCGATACTCGCATGGTCGATTAGCGGTGACATCCCCTCCAAGGTCTCAATCGTCCTCCTTGAACTGCTGACCAATACGAGTTCGGGTAGCCATCCGCGATCTGCCAGTGCCTGCGCCATCTGAGACGCATCATGCTGACCTCTGGCGTCCAGTGGCCTGTCGTGGTCTGCTAGACCGGGATAGCTCCTGCTGCTGTTGGCATGACGCATCACTACCAGCCTGGTCGCCATATCTCGCAGATATCACACCTGTTCTTGAATTGCATGAATCTCATAAGACGCCGCGTGGTGGGCTGTGCATGCACACGCGCGAGCACCTGTACATCGATGGAAATTGGGTCGAGCCCACAGGCGAAGGGGCGATAGAAGTCATCAACCCTGCTAATGAGGAGACCATCGGCTCAGTTCCAGTCGGTTCCCCCGCAGACGTAGAAGCAGCGGTAGCAGCAGCCAAGGCTGCGTTCCCAGAGTGGTCCAAGACCTCGGTGGAAGACAGAGTCGACTACCTGAACATGCTCTCTCAGGCCATCAAGGACCGTACCGAAGAGCTAACTGAACTCATTACCTCAGAGGTAGGGACTCCAATCAACTACTGTAGGGGTGCTATGGTTGGAACTCCCAGAGTCGTCTCACGCTCGTACGCCAAGATTCTCGAGAACTATGACTGGGAGGAGGAGGTCAGAAACTCACTCGTAGTCAAGGAGCCAATCGGCGTAGTTGGCATGATTACTCCATGGAACTATCCTCTTCACCAGATAATCGGCAAGGTCGCTCCAGCCATAGCCGCCGGATGCACGATGGTCGTGAAGCCATCTAAGGAAGCACCACTGAACTCCTTCATTCTGGCCGACATCATCGATGAAATCGGGCTGCCTGCCGGTGTGTTCAATCTGGTTTCAGGACACGGCAGGGAGATTGGCGAGGTACTGAGCAGCCACCCTGATGTCGACATGGTCAGTTTCACCGGCTCCACCGGAGCCGGTATCAGAGTCAGCGAGTTGGCCGCTCCCGGCGTCAAGAGGGTGACTCTGGAACTGGGAGGAAAGAGCGCCAACATCATACTCGATGACGCGGACATTGCGAGAGCCTCATCAGCGTCGATTCACGCTTGTTTCGGAAACTCCGGACAGGAGTGTTCAGCCCTTACTCGATTGCTTGTTCCAGAGTCGAAGAAGCAGGAGGTAATCGACGTAATATCTGCTAAGATAGCCAAGTACACAGTCGGAGATCCGATGGACGAATCGATGCGCTGCGGCCCTATGGTATCTGCCAGACAGCAGGATAGCGTCTCCTCGTACATCGCTGCAGGAATCGAAGAGGGTGCTAATGTGGTAGCCGGAGGACTGGGGATGCCCGATGGTCTGGACAAGGGATTCTTCGTCAGGCCGACAGTGTTCTCCGATGTGACTCCCGAGATGACCATATTCCAGGAGGAGATCTTCGGACCCGTACTCGCGATTACGACTTACTCCAGTGAAGAGGAAGCCATCCAACTGGCCAACGACTCAGAGTACGGACTCTCAGGTGGGGTCTGGTCGAGCGATGAGGACAGGGCTATGCGGGTGGCTAGAGCCATGCGCACAGGTCAAGTCAGCATCAACGGCGGCCCGTTCAACATCTCAGCCCCGTTCGGAGGGTACAAACTCTCAGGCAATGGCCGAGAGTTGGGAGTGCACGGTCTTGAGGAGTTCCTCGAGATCAAGGCCATTCAGCGCTGAGGGTCTACATGAGTTCCCACAGACTGCTGGTCATCACAGGTACCAGTGGGGTCGGTAAGTCAACTCTCTCAGCTAGAGTAGCTTCGTCTCTGGACTTCCCGAAAATCGTATCCACAGACACCATCAGGGAGACACTGAGGACCCAGTTTGATCGAGAACAGAGCCCGGCTCTGCACAGGTCCTCGTTTGAACCGGCCGGCTCCGGGGTAATCGAGGACTGGCACCAAACGGTAGCAGTCCTGGCTCAAGCCGTTCGAGCAGTAGTCCGCCGAGCCGCAGCCAAGTCATCCGATCTCGTTCTAGAAGGAGTCCATATCGTCCCCGGAGAGGAGATGCTGGAGGAATGGAGGAATTCGGGAGGACTGGCTAGCGGAGTTGTTCTACGAGTTGATGATGAGAAAACCCACCAGAGTTTCATTAGATCCAGAGAGAAGCACAACAGCGAGGGAGTTTCCCATTATCTGAGTAATCTCGATCGAATCAGGGAGATTCAGGACAACATGGTGAGTGAAGCCGAGGATTCTGGCTGGCTGAGTCTCGATGCTAGCGTCGATGATGACCCGGTTGGTATGATTGAGCACACCTTCGAATAAGTCAGAAGCCCAGACTCTCGAGAACCTCATCACTGCGAGCCGAGAGTTGC
Organism: uncultured Candidatus Poseidoniales archaeon; assembly: GCA_963999425.1. GTDB lineage: Archaea > Thermoplasmatota > Poseidoniia > Poseidoniales > Thalassarchaeaceae > Thalassarchaeum. The sequence continues at coordinate 3,650 of CAXEUQ010000050.1, forward strand.
TCCAAGGAACCGTCGTTCACAATCACAGCGTCAGCTTGTGCCATCAGGACATCGAGTCCCCACGCCCACTCACGTCTCTCCCTATCGGAGAAATCACCGATGTCTCCATCCTCACCCCTGCCTCTTGAAGAGAGCCAGCCGGAGCGTGAATCCTCAGACGCTGAGACTGCTAATACCGTGACATTCGGAATGTGCTGCTTGAGACTCTCCATCTCTTCCGGCTGCCTCATCCCGTCAATCAAGACATCTGCTTCTTCCAGAGCCTCCTCGATTGTGTCAAGCAACCTGACGACAACGATATCTTCACCTTGTTTCTCACGCATCGAGAGAGCTGTTTTACCCACATTCTCAGGCGATTCCTCAAGCCCTCTCGCCGCTACCTCAGAGCGAACCACATCTCCCAGAGAAAGCACCACCATTCCCCTCGCTACAGCGCGTTTCGATATCACGCCCTTACCCGAGCCAGGAGGGCCGCACAGCACCAAGACTCGACCAGTCACATCGCTTCGATGCAGGTTCGGGACATGACGATTGCTGGTTAGGGTCTATCGACCAACCCATTCGGCATCGTCTCGCTCAAGGAAGGCCTTGACTCCAATCTCCTTGTCCTTTGTGTCGAACAGGGCAATGAACTCGGAACGCTCTGCAAGCACTCCCTCACTGAAAGACAAGTCGAGGGCTGCTCGGACGGCCCGCTTGGCGACTTTGACCGTATAGGGCGACTTCCTTGCGATGACATCGGCCATCTGCATCGTCTCAGATTCCAAATGCTCTGGCTCGACAACCTTGTTCACAAGTCCTAGACGAAGAGCATCTTCTGCTCCGACCATCTCACCGGTCAGAGTCATCTCCATCGCCTTGCCGTAGCCCAGAAGCCTACACAGACGCTGGGTCCCCCCTCCTCCTGGGATTAAGCCGAGATTTATCTCAGGCTGACCGAATTTCGCGCGACTCGATGCAATTCTGATGTCGCAAGCGAGTGCCAGTTCTGTACCTCCACCCAGTGCGAATCCGTCAACCATGGCAATCGTGGGCTTCGAAATGTCCCATACTGCTTCCCAGGCGTTATCTCCGAAGAAATCACGTACATCATCGGATGACTTTCCAGCGAACTCCGAGATATCCGCTCCAGCAGCGAAGGCAGCTGGCTTGGGCCTACTGCCATCTTCTACTGGAGGAGGGGATGCTCCTTTGATTACCACAGCCCGAATAGAATCTTCCGACTCTACTCGCACACACTGCTCCTTGATTGCGGCATGAGAGTCTCGATTCAGTGCATTCAGTTTGCTCGGGCGATTCAGGGTCCAGACGCTGATGACTCCGCCGGGAGGACTACAGCCTTCAACTGGGATATCTTCTACCAGCAGGACTCCCTCTGACATACCACTCGCACAGAGTCTGTTGGCTTGAACGTTCAGTTGGTCAACCCTCGTCGGGTTTCACAGGTGGAGGGATGGGCGGCATGCCCGGAGGAGGCGGCATCGGGGGCATTCCAGGCGGAGGCGGCATAGGAGGCATATCATCCGGGGCATCCGCCGGAGCTGAAACCTCTTGCTGCTTGGGGCTTCGAGAAGACTCTCTGGTTGTGACTTCCAGCGGTATCCTGAGTCGTAGAATACGCTCTTCGTCGATTCTTACATACGACACTCCCTGTGGACGACTCGGATCTGGTGATTCAGGCTCGTCGAGAACAGTCATCCCGTGGTCGGGCTGCTTGAGCAGTTCGGCTAAGTTCTCTCCGTCCTCTACGGCGGACCACATCCTAGCCTTCGCAGCCCGCCTCTCTGCCAGTTTCATTCGACGCTTCCTTTCGATGCGGGATCTAATCTGAGCCCTCTTCACCCGCCTCTGACCTACGAATTCCTCGACCTCGGCCTCAAAATCGCTCTGTGGGTTGGACTCAGCCACGTACCTCGCTGCCACGCTGCTATCGTCATCGGGCATCACGGGCATGGGTGTTGGGGGTGCGGATTCACCATCTGCAGCCACTGCTGGGGGCATCGGCATCGGTGGAGGAGTTGGAGAAGGCATCTCTGGCTCTACAGACCTACCGCGACTGCGCTTTATTTTGCCTTCTCTTCGCTGGCTGGCTCCTTCGACCTCAAGAACTGGCTCAGGGAGGTCAATCTCTACCTTCGGCTCCATCTTCACCTCAGGTTCCACAGGCAAGCCCAAGGGTGTGATGCTTGAGCATGGGTCTCTTGTGTCGTTTTCCATGGGCACCATCGAGGACAACCGCTTGCAAAACGCGGACACAGTGTTGCACGTGTGCTCATTCACGTATGACCCTTCTGTGGAGCTGGTGTGGTGCACGCTGCACGTTGGCGCGCGATTGGTGGTCGGCAAGCCGGACGCTGTGACGGATATGGCGTACTTGGCACGGCTGTTTGGCGAGAATGGGATTACGTTTACGGACATGTCTCCATCGCTGTTGGATGTGTATCTGAAGCTGAGTGGGCCCACTGCATTGCCATCGAG
>CAXEUQ010000051.1:0-6095 GCA_963999425.1 uncultured Candidatus Poseidoniales archaeon
TCGCGGAAGATCCTTCCATTATCTTGAATAAGATGTAAATGCCAATAATAATGAGAATAAGGATAATGATTGGATTTGAGGGCTTATCTCCATTGACGGAAGGTTCTTGCTCCTCAGATGTCTGAATTTCTGGTTCCGATTCAGTTTCTGGTTCCGGTTCTGGTTCCGGTTCAGTTTCTGGTTTGGTTTCAGAAATGTCCTCCTGCTCTGGAGGCTTCTGGCCCTTGTGCTTGTAGCAAACTGGGCTGTTGTACATGTGCTGCCGATTGCAGCCCTCAACCGAGCACGAACCGCCTACTCTCACTGACTCTCGCTCCGTTTATTCTTCCCACCAGTTGCCCTCTGCCACGGGCTCGGGCTCCGGTTCTGGGTCTGATGGGGGTTGATCCTGATGTCTCCAGCAGAAATCCGTGGTTCTGAATGACAGGGCGTAGCACCCGTCGACGGCGCATGTTCTGGTTTGCTGGGCGCGTCTCTGCTGGGGTGTTTTGAGGTCCAAGGTGGTTGTTCGTGACGATTGTGAATCGCCACTGGCGGCAGCGAACGCGCCGTAGAAAATCGCGTTGCAAAGGAGTTCCGCGAGGATCTGTCCTACCACGGTGTTTCATCGAACCTGATACGATAAGTCTGTCTACGGCGTAGGGGCTATCCAAGCCTCAAACGAGCAGAGTCGGAGCGTGGAGCTGTAGTCGCGTTTGATTCTGAGGGTCGGCTCCGGTGTGCCCTGTAGTCTGGGTGGAAGCGCCTTTCGGATTGCCTCGTTGGCTTGGTCGATTTCTGACTCAGCGGCGATTATCCTGCCTCTGACCATGCTAGGGCCGGTCCTGCCGAGTAGGGGCACTAGGGATGGAAGGAATTCGATGGTTCGGTGTGGAAGGTTGACCAGAAGCAAGTCCCAACGACCTGCAAGGCCGGGATCGTGCTGTAGTTGGGTGGCATCCGCCAATCCTGCGATTCTGTCCTCGTGGAGTCTTGAGATGGATTCGGGTTCGGTTGGGTAATCCCTGCGATCCCATCGCCTCAGGTTGTCGAACAGTAACTGAACAGCATCGGGATTGAGGTCTGATGCGAGTAGGTCACCCACGAGGTCGGGCTCTCCTAGCAATGTGGCTAGAGCTGGACCAACTCCACAGAACGGGTCGCAGACGCGCAGCGGCCGGCCAAGCAAGGAGTGCAATTCCTTGGCGAGTGATAGGGTCTCCAGTCTCTCTGATTGTAGTTTAGTCGAGAAATACGCCTTGGTCGGGTCGCAGAGTATGTTACGTCCAGACTCCTTGACGAGTACTCTGGTGCTGGCCACATCTTCGGGAATGTTGTCTAGGATGATTTCGTCATCTACACGTGCACCTATTGGTTTGAGATCGCGAATCCTGAGTTCACCCAATACTCCCCCATCCGATAGCACCAGTCTGATGTGGGGGTGCGAGAGGAGTTTGGCGGTGGCGATTTCCCGTGAGTAGTTGGATACTTCCTCATCTATCCTCACAATCATCATGTCGGCGAAGAACTCGTGCGAGGATGGCCAAGCTTCTCCGGCGTCATCGACGGTTTCGTCACCGAGGAGTTCCCTTAGATGGGACCACCAGTCACTGTCTATCCTCTCGTCTGGGTGGCCCTCATGTTCTACGAGAGAGTGTTCGGCGAGAGCTGGTGGAAGTTCCAGCGCAGCGCCTGGGTCTATCGGAATCAGTCTAGATTCGCCGTCCTCTGAAGAGAATACTCGCATGCCTGGAGCAAGTAGGTTGAGCTCGCGCATCAGGTCGATTACAAGCTCGACCTGCCGATTGGGTACTGAGAGGTGGCGCATCACGTTCATGATGTGCAGCGGGGCAGCCCGCTTCACGATGACGGAAGACGGAGTAGCCCCCGGGCTGTGGCTGATTGGTATCGGCCCGGGCGACCTTGACCACATCACAGAGAGAGCAAGACGAGTAGCTAGAGGGTGCTCAAAGCGCTACTTGGAGGGTTACACCGCTATACTTCCGCCGGGTGAGGAGGAGCGTCTTGAATCAGTAGTTGGTCCATGGGAGCGGTTGATGCGCGACCGAGTCGAGGCTCCAGAGAGCATGCTCAAAGAGGCTCGGGGTAGTCCTGTCGCGTTATTGGTAGTCGGCGACCCTATGCAAGCCACCACACACATCGATCTCGAGGAGCGCTGCGCTAGTGAGGGAATTGGGTTCCATGTTATTCCCGGTCTTACCGCGACTGCTCTCGCGGTTTCACTGTCAGGGCTGCAGTCCTACAGATTTGGGCGGCAGGTCACTATCCCGTTCGCAGATGGAGATTATCTGCCGACCTCGCCATTCGAGATGATTTGCAGAAACAAGGAATCGGGGATGCATACGCTCGCACTATTGGATCTCGACCCTACCGGAATGGGAATTGAGCAGCCTCGTCCGATGACCCCGCGAGAGGCTGTGGATCACCTAGTCCGCATGAATGAGCGGAGCGGGGCATTCGAAGCGGCGGTGGAAGACTGGGACGGTCTGCTTCTCAGCGACCTCGGGACCGAAGAGGAGCGGGTGGTCTCGGGCAGTATGAGGAGTCTATCCGAAGTTGAAGGCGGTCACATACATGCTCTAATCGTAGCAGCGGAGTTCAGTGGTATGGAAGAGGAGGCTTTCGAGCGCCGCAGACTGACCGAAGATACGACGGGATGAAAGATAAGTTGCTAGTCGCGGGGACGAGAATCATGGCGAAGCCTCCAGCAGAAGTACGATTTCCCGGCGACAGGAACCGTCGCAAGAAAATCCGTATGAGGGGAATCAAGCAGGCCTCAAAGGAGATACAAGACCGTCTCGACAGGAATCTTGAGGAATTGGTCGATGACCCTGAGGTCTTCCTACCAGAGATCAAAGGAGAGGTTGACCGGTCGTTCTTCTCCAAGGACCTGATGGCGAGGACTCTGAAGGAGGTTTCATCGGTATCCATCAAGCGGTACGACACCAGATGGCTTCGCAAGCGAATGACCAAGAAAGGAGGAGATTTGGTTTGTAGGGCTCTGGCTGGAAGCCTGCTTGCAGCCTCAGAGGAAGACAGGTCCACGGTCGCTGTGTTCAAGAATCCACTATTCGGGGTCGCCAGCTATATCCGCAGAGGAAATGGAAAGCAGAGCCATCTAGCAGGAATTCAGAATCACAATCACCCCAAACTCAGGCTCTTGGTCTGGGATGAGCACGCCAAGTCCGGGCAGTGGTTCTTCTCTTGGGACGACGGTTTTGTATTCACTGGCACTACTCCGAATCCTCCCTCGGAATGGATTGACTGGAGTCTCGACAATGCCTCGATAGATCTCTCCGGGGAGGGGGATTTGCGATGGAGCCCTGGCCTAGAGTCCGATACCGTCGAGAATGGGGAACTCACCGAAACCGGATGGTTGAGGCTTGAGTTCACCGACGGTACTCTGGTTGGGTTGTCCAGATCCGCGCTGGCGAATTCCGAGGAGCAGTTCGGTCAGAGTGTGGCGATGGGCATGCTTCCACCCAGACTGAGCGATATTGCCCAAGCCGAGTGGGTATGGAGACCGGTAGGCTGGCCAGAAGACCGTGAGTTACCAGCCGCTGGAATCGAGAGACTGGAAGAGGTTCTCAGCACTTGGATGAGATTCTCTCTCGATGATTCCTCTTTGGCTAGGGCCTGCAGGAGCAGCATCCTCAATTCGATTGAGGATGGTTTCGTAGTGGGGACTCATTGGTTCCGCGAAGATTCGCGCTCCGATTTCCTTGAGCACCTAAATGGCACCGAGGAGGAGAGGGCTGCTGTTGCCTGCGTCCTCGATTCGCTAGACTATGGTATCCATGTCAGAACCGATGGTGAGGTGTTGGAGCTCGAGGAGGATGTAATTCGATTCGAGGAGAGTTCGTGCCACCCCAATCTAGTGGCACTATGGCCCGAACACGGCCATACTATACTTGAGGAGATTTACGGCATCGAAGGCGAGGATGCTGATGCAATTCTTGAGAAGCAGGCCAAGCGAAAGCAAGGCTTCGGCGCGTTCCTTCGAGAGTTAGGGGAGAGTCGGAGTGTCGCGATGAAACTCGAGAGGTTGCCGTGGCAGAGTGAAGCGTTGCCCACGCCCCTCTCATTCGCTGACGAGTTGGTCAGGCAGGCGGTGGATCGTGGTATCGCGTCAACGGTTTCCAAGGCCCGCAAGGGCAGAGGATTGGACATGGCCATGGGTTGGGCTTGGCTGACTGTCCACGACAGGACTGAGTCGGATGCTTGGAGATTCGATGAGGACAGTCGAGACAAGGGTGGGGACTGGGTTCCTGCTCTGCAGGCCTTGTGGGATGCTGCCTCTGAACTTCTAATCAATGACAACCTCGATGCGGTCCAAGACTACGAATCTGCGATGAATTGGTTGGCTGAAGTTTCTGGATCGGGGCCAATAAATTCGTAATTTCCGGGTTTTCATTTTGCCGTATAGCAGCTAATGAGGCAGTGCTATCCAGACTGCGACAGCGAATAGCGCTGCACCCATTGTCATGTTGAGGTTCTTTGCTGAACGCTCGGTACTGAATACTCTTCTCAGCAAGGTTCCAAAGGCTGCCCAAGTGATAACTGCAGGCAGACCGAATGTCAGGTTTAGAAGCACCAATAGCGCCTTGGAGACGAAGCCTGTACCGAACAGCCCACCGAATGCTGTGAAGAGAACAAGAAAGTGAATCCATGCCTTTCCGTTGACAATTTGAAGAGCCATTCCGGTTTTGAAACCCAATCGGTCTGCTTGCTCATGATTGCTATCGATGGGAGAAGATGTGGCAACCTTGTATGACAGATAGGCGATGTATGCAGCACCAATGTAAGTAAGGAGTTGGAAAAGGTTCTGATTATCTTCGATGAAAACGCTGGCGGTCCCAACAAATAGTCCTAGAGCAGACCAGCCAACTGCCATTCCCATAATCAGAGGCATTGTTCCCTTCAGGCCGTGTTGGGAGCCATGCGCAGCGCACAACACATTGTTAGGGCCGGGGGAGAAACACATCGCGATTTGGAAGGCCAAAACGGCCAACAGCAAATCCGTCTGCATGCAATCAGGCCCGGGTTTCCAGAAGGGTCCTAGCGGCGACCAGTGCCTGGTCTATGTCGGCCCACAGGTCCTCGACGCTTTCTATCCCGATGCTCATCCTGACGAAGCCGGGTATGATCCCGGCCTCGTTTCTGACGTCCTCAGGCACAAACATGTGGCTGGAGTTGAACGGGCATTCGACTAGGCTCTCTACGCCTCCGAGGCTGGTGGCCTCGAAGATGATGTCGAGGTTGCGCATGAATTGGAGCGCGGCCTCGTCCCCGCCCTTCACTACGAAGGATAGCATCCCAGTACCACGGGGGGCTATTCTCTGAGCCACCTCGTAGTCTGGGCTCGAAGGCAGGCTCGGGTGGTTGACATGCTCGATCATATCGTGCGCCTCCAAGCGGGTTGCGATATCCGCCGCGTTCGAGGTGTGAATCGGCATCCTAGCGTGTAGCGTGCGCATCCCCCTCTCGAGCATGTAGCACATGTGCGGGTCTGCCGCCCCGCCGAAGTGGACCTTCTTCGGGAATATCTCGGCGACTAGGTCCTCGCGACCGACTACCAGACCAGCAATCAGGTCAGAGTGGCCGCCGAGGTATTTGGTGCCCGAGTGGATAACCAGATCGAATCCGAAGTCGATGGGGTTGCACGCCCAAGGCGTCGCGAACGTGTTGTCGACGATGGAGATTAACCCATTCTTCTTCGCCAACGCCGCCATGGCCTCAAGATCGCAGACCTTGATGACGGGGTTGGTAATCGTCTCGACGTAGAGGATTTTGGTGTTCTCCTGAATCGCTGCCTCGTATGATCCGGGGTCACGCATGTCCGCCATCGTCACCTCGATTCCGAAGCGTGGGAGGTCCTCAACCATCAGACCGTAGGCCCCACCGTAGCAATCGGCGCTGGCGACCATGTGGTCGCCCTTCGAAAGCAGGGACATCAGGGTCGTCGAGATGGCTGCCATCCCGCTGGCGAAGGTCTCGCCGTCCTCTGCACCCTCAAGGCGGGCCAGCTTCCTCGCCACGCCCTCCGAGTTGACGCTCGAGAGGCGCGAGTAAAGCATGGTATGCTGAGCCCCATC
>CAXEUQ010000052.1:0-6082 GCA_963999425.1 uncultured Candidatus Poseidoniales archaeon
CAAGAGAGTCAAGATACTCAATGGGGTACATGCCGTGTTTGGCATGACAGTCGGCCACTTCCTTCCTAGTCTCAGAAGTATGTATGTGCAACATTGACCCTGTCTTTTTCGCTAGTTCTGAACCCTTGAGAAGAATCTCTTCGTCGCACACATAAACCGAATGCGTTCCTACTCCGTATTCGATTCTATCAGGTCTTGGTGAAGGACCTTTAATGAGGCTCTCCATATGCCGCAATGCATCTCCAGAGCCGGGCTCAAAGTTAGGAGTCAAACCATCTGTAATCGGCCCACACAGCGTCGCCCTGAGACCAGTTTCTGCTAGAGTCTCCGCGATGGTTTGGGTGTAGAAGTACATGTCACAAGCATAGGTGGTCCCGGTTGCAATCATCTCTGCTGCCGCAGCCCTAGTTCCGATTTCCACCAACTCAGCAGTGAGATTCTTCTCGACGGGGAAGATGGCCGTCTCAAGCCATTCCATCAAAGGCAATGCTTCTCCCATTCCCCGGTTGAGAATCATCGCCATATGCGTATGCCAGTTTTGCAACGAGCGCGTGACAAGGCGAGAAGAACCATCTATTGCCTCAACAACATCTTCATCACCTTTGCTGGCAGTGTACGAACCGTCGGGATGTAACAGAAAGTCACCACTTCGTACAACACCGTCAGAGTCGATTAGACGAGTCCCAGTGATTCTGCGAACCCCCTCGTCCATGTTACCGCCAATGGCTGACCCATCTCAAGTTTCTCTAAGACTCAGTTGCTGGGTTTAGGTAGGAAAGGAATCAACTTGTTAGCAAGAGCCTCTATATTTCGAGTCTGTATCCAAGCTTTACCGGATCCTGATAGTCTCAAAACAATAGCCTCTCCTCCGAAAATAGTAGTCTTCCAAGATCCTGCCTTTTGGGCTTCATAGGATACTCCATTGGTGAATGCCACGAGATGTCCGTTGTCCACAACTATCGGGGTATTTGGTGTTACTTCGATCTCTTTGATGGCCCCATATGAGCAGTAGAAGACTTGTCCCGGACCACCTTCTGAGAAGGCCCTCAGGAAGAAGGCACCCTCTCTGGAAAATAGTGCCTTGGCGCCTTGGAATTTTGTATCGTATTGAACATTAGGTGAGCAGGCCATGAAGGCACCTCCTTGCATGTACATGTCTTTACCGGGTTCCAAGTCAAATGTGCAGATATCTCCAGGAGACGAAGGAGCCATCGAAATCCATCCACCAGAAGATCCTGCTGTGTATGTGTTGATGAAGAAAGACTCTCCACCCACCACGGACTTAAGGAATCCTCCAATCAGACTTCCTTTCGAAGCTCTACCTGTTTCGACATTCAAATCAGGAGACTGGGCCACCATGGCTCCAGGTTCTACCTTGATTGATTCTCCAGGTCCGAGGTTGGCGGTCATCAGTGTGAAGGCTGGTTGGAACTCGTAATCTATGTCCATGGTCATGCCATGTAGAACACCTTTTCAAATGTACTGAGTCAAGTTTAGACAACGCATTTTGCACTCAATTTACTGACTATCTCGCCATTTGAATTCTTCATCCAACACTCCACTTGGTCACCCTCTTGCATCGGACCGACGCCCTCGGGTGTACCGGTCCAGACGAGGTCGCCAGGCAAAGGCTCGTACCAGTCATGCAGGTACCCAAGAATCGACTCAACAGAATGAACCATCAATTCAGTAGATGCCTGCTGCCTGACTTCACCATTAACGGACAGTCCAACTTCCACCGGGGCGGGATCCCACGCAGTCCAGGTTCCCAACACACCAGAGCCGGTGAATCCCTTACCCTCAAGCCATGGCCACCCCTTCTTCTTGGCGAGGGTCTGACGAGTCCTATTTGTTGTGTCATTGCCCACACACATTTCAGACGGCTCGAGGTCATCACCGAGTCGGATGACCAACTCGACCTCGTGGTCGATGTGGTCCTCGGCAGAACTCAGCGCGACCACGTTGTTGCCATGCTCGTCCGCCTCCACCAATGCGGTCGGCGGCATCAGGAAGAATCTAGGATAATCGGTGATGTCCCCGTAGATTTCCTTCGCGTGCCCGACGTAGTTGCGGAACACTGCCCATCCAACTGCCATGATTCCTCGAACAGACCCAATCTCATTATCGCATCGCTTTGGGAGTCAAGAGGTTGAAGGCTCTCCCTTGACCGACAAGCACCGATGGCCGAGGACCCATACCGAGTTCTCGGAGTCTCTAAGGATGCTACCGATGCTGAAATCAAGCGCGCTTACCGCAAACTCGCGCGCCAGTATCATCCCGATCGCAATCCGGGTGATGCTGCGGCCGAGGAGCGCTTCAAGGCGATTCAGGCCGCTCACGAGACTATCGGCTCGTCCGAGGCCAGAAGGGAACACGACCAACGCCGCCGCATGGAGGATATGTTTGGTGGCGGCGGCTTCCAAGGCAATCCATTTGGAGGCGGTTTCGGAGGAGTCGATCTGGGTGACATTTTCTCTCAGTTCATGGGCGGAAGGGGATTCGGCAGCGGCTTTTCGCAGCAGCAGGCACCACCGCGCGAGGACGGCCCGAAACCGAGTGGCGCAGACATCGAAGCCGGACTCGACATCTCTCTGGAGCAGGCATTGGAAGGTACCGAGGTCAGGTTCAGCCACAGGAGACTCAAGCGTTGTGACAAGTGTGACGGAACAAGCTTCGGCCGGTCCAAGCGCTGTAACCCCTGCAATGGTACAGGTGTCCAAACCAAGGGCAGCACTCTGACCGTAAAGGTCCCTCCCAAAGCCCAACACGGACAGCAACTGCGCCTGCGCAAGATGGGCCATGAGCACCCCGAGGGAGACCCGGGTGACTTGCTAATCACGCTTCGACTGGATGCCAAGGAAGGTAGGCGCTGGGAGGACGGCAGACTCGTCCAAGAGGTTCCAGTTTCAATCTCCACCTTGCTTCTGGGAGGCAAGGTGAGAATTTCTACGCCTGCCGGAAAGAGGGTACAGATCGAGGTCCAGGAAGGAACTCGTATCGGTGACAGGAGAAGGCTACAGGGCCACGGACACTCCGGTGGACCTCTCGACATTGAGTTCACTCTAGCCGAGACCGAAGAGTTGACCTCTGAGCAGAAGGAAGCGCTTGAGAGACTGAGGGACAGCGGTCTGTAGGTACACGAAACCTGTCAAATACGAAGTTCTCGGGGCAGATTCGTGCGTGACTTCTCGAAAGTGGCCGACTTCCTAGTTCCTAGACGACGCCAGACACACCTCGTCGTATTCGCGATGTCATTGCTGATGCTACCCGGAATTTCCGCTACATTCAGCCCAATCGACATCGAGTCCTACGACCTCGAGTCACCCGAGCTCGACGCCAATGATATCCTGATGGAGGAATTCTCTGCCGCGGGAGGAATCGAGGCCTTCGGAATCTATCTGAGGGATCCAAGTCACTTCGGCGAGCCCGACTCGGATGTCTCGATGATCGCCGACTACACTGGTACAGGTGCAGGTGTGGTGAATCCGCGAGGAGGCATTCTCAATCTCTCAGTTCTGCGAGAAATCGACACCAAAGCCCAGCATCTCAGAGACCACGAGGTCTCGCAGTTCTACCTACCGTTCGTCTCTCAAATCACGGGAGCTCCCGTAGTTGGCGTCTACGACCTAGCGACCGACTTCCGTTCATTTATGTCGGACCAATCCTCACTCACCAGCCCGCGAATTGATCCAGACACCTTGCAGATGACCGACCCTTCTACCAATTGGACAGATTGTGGCAGTCTTGAGTGCCTCAGTTTCGATGATGAGAACCTAACTCAAGCCCACATCGACCTCGCAGCCCATAGGCTCTCCAACTACAGTTCGGGAGCCTTCCTGAGGTTGCTTTCGAATGACCGTGCATTCATCCCCGATCCGACTAGTGAAGTCATTGGACCATACGGCCACGAGCTGCTTGAGGACGGCACGATTGTCGCTGATGAATGGGGGCCTGGAAGGTGGTCGGCCTCCTCTGCATGGCTACTCATCAACTTCGAGCGCGAGAGAATCGAGGAGGCCGGATGGACCTATTCGTGGCTTGACTCACAAACAGAGTTCGGCTACTACTGGGAAGGAGTGACTCTGAACACCGACCCGGTCCATAATTCGGTCGAGGAGTGTGAGCAGAGGCTGTCCGAAGGTGACAAGCCATGTGCGATGGAATGGCTCTACCTCGCCCTCGAGGAAGACCTCAGGTCTACTGACGAGATGGTCGTAACACTGATGCTCGCAGAGGGCGTAAATGTAGAGATTAACCGTGAGTTGCTCTCAAGTATCTATCTAGTCGGAATCATGGCTCTTGTTGTCACTCTACTGCTCTGGCTGAGTCTGAGGAGAGTCTCAGACGTGGCTATCGTTGCGGTGGGTCTGACTCTATCTCTGCTGTGGATGCAAGGCTTCATCGGATGGGCGATTATCCTAGGACAGAAGATTGGCTTCGAAGTGATCTTCCGCTCTCAGTTCTCTAACCTGCTTCCAATCCTTGTTCTTGCATTGGGGATAGACGACAGTCTACACGCGCTACATCGGTACAAGGAAGAGAGAAGGAACGGAGCTACTCCCGAGGAGGCATCCCACGTCTCAGTAACGCGCGTGGGTCGAGCAATCATGCTGACTTCGACCACAACCATCGTCGCGTTCCTCGCCAACCTCACTTCGGATATCGCTGCATTGCGCTCCTTCGGCATCGAGGCCGGCTTCGGTGTCTTATCCGCGTTCATCCTAACAGGAATTTGGGTTCCACTACTCAGGCACGACGTAGATGAGTGGTTGGAGTCTAAGGGTAAACTCGAGGAGGAGAGGGACGGGATTATCCACATGGTTCCCAAAGAGTGGCTGGCAAACCTCGCTTCAACATCTGCAAGCAAAGCACCCTTCATCGCAGTTCTGACTGTGCTCATCACCGCCCTAGCCGTGCCGATGATGCTATCTCTTGAGGGCGACTTCCAGGTCGAGGATTTCATCGAGACCGAGTCCGACTTAGCTGTCGGAATCTATCTGGTGAATGAGAGATTCAGCGATGAGGGAGAGCCGGGATTCATCCTAGTCGAAGGTGACATGGCTGACCCGAAGGTGATTGCAGCCTTCGGTGAGTTACGTCAGAATGTCAACTCGCGAGAGCCAGGCGAGCCCGATCAGATCTCCCGGCTTCCCACCGGGGAGGTCGAGTTAATCGCCATCGACAGCGTACTCGTACTGGCAAAGGCTGCGATGGCATGGGACATCCAACCGTTTGAGCAGGCCGGCTGGGATTCACAAGCCGAAGACGGAGGAGTAGGCTGCGACAAGGACATCCTAGGCCTGCCTTCACTCGCAGACCGAGACTGCTTGTTGTTCCTATTCGGCTACATGCTAACCCGAGGGATTCCTGAGAGTGGCGGCTATCCATCCATGCCACCTTCGATTGCCGCCGAGTACATCCAAGTCGCAGATGAACTAGATTACGACAGCCCTTGGCTGACAACTACCGGAACCCCTCCCTCTTACATCCGCGCATCAATTCGATTCGGTATCTCCAGCCCCGAGCAGTTCGCACTGGTCGAGCCCGCACTCGAGCAGTTGCAGGATGACATGGCGCCGTTGCAGAAACTAGCGCGCAATCCTCTCAGGGAGCGCGCTGACATAGACTCGGCAGACTCGGAGTATCCAATCACATGGGCGATTCCCAGCGGCGAGCCTGTAGTGAGATTCATCGCTGCTGACTCAATGCAGGATGAGATGCAGGGAACCCTCCTGCTCGGAGTTGCATTCTGCACGATAACCCTGTGGTGGGGTTTTCGAGAGGAGACTTCCGCAAGAGAAAGATGGAGAGAAACGATATCGAATCCAGCAGTGGCTATTCGTAAAATTGGCTCAATCGCCGCACTCACTGGAATCGCTGCATACCTATTCCTCGGCCCTACATATGGGACCATATTAGCCATCCTTGCAGTCGCACTCTCGTTACTATGGGGTTCCGCACCATTCTACATTGCTACAGTAACTACTGGACCTATTCTGGTTGTCATCATATGGCTGTATGCAATGATTTCTCTAGCAGGATATGGACTGAATATGGTCACAGTGGCCATCGCTGCGATGTC
>CAXEUQ010000053.1:0-5937 GCA_963999425.1 uncultured Candidatus Poseidoniales archaeon
AAGTCAGGGCGATTCGGGACACTATGCCCGAGAGATTGGACTCAGTCGAAGTCAGGACTGTGGATGGTTATCAGGGTCGTGAGAAGGAGGTGATCGTCTTCTCATGCGTACGCTCAAACAGCGAGGGAAATGTTGGCTTCCTAGCCGACTCGCGCAGACTGAACGTAGCGTTGACTAGAGCAAAACGAGGCCTCATCGTCATCGGAGACCCCGATACACTGCGCCACGATGGTGATTGGGCGGCCTGGATGGAACACATGCGGAGTCGTAACCTTGAGGCATGGCACTTGCTGGGGATGTCCTGAGGGAGACCATGGCAGACCACGATTCACCCATCCAATTGAACGTAGGTGGGGGCACTCTGGCCAAGCAGATTGTGTCCTCAGAACAGGGTCATGCTTCGCTTCCCGATGGTGTCATTCTGGCCTCGGGCGTTCGAAGAGTGGCCGCTTTCACCGCTGATGTGGTCATCGTCACAACCATTCTCATGGTAGTGACAGGTGGCAGGATACTGAATGCCTGGAACTTGACTCTGTGGGGCTCAATTGACTTCCACTATGCCCTCGCTCATGCACTAGTGCTGATGGTCGCGCACTGGCTGTACTGGAGATTGACTGGGCTTGCATACTCGCGCTCTTTGGGTCAGCGCCTATTCAATCTGGCAATAGTCGCAGAGGATGGTTCGGCGCTGACTAGCCAGATGTGGGATTCGCGATCGTTTCGAAAGTTAGTACTCTTGATTCCACTAGTGAACCTCTATGTCGGTGCGTACGAGTTGGCCAGAATATCCCAGCGCCACACCCACCAAACCAACGTCGATGTTCATGTCGGCTCGATTGTCGCTCACTCCGACTCGCTTCCTCCTGCCAGCAGGAGGCACATCAGGTAGTGATACCATGCGGGATGCGATACAGAGTGCTCAAGCCGGGGATTGTGTAGTCTATCCAACTACTACACAGCCAGCTCTCGGCTGCATCCCGACTCCAGAGAGTCTGGACAAGTTGTATGCCCTGAAGGATCGCGACCACAGCATGCCTGTGAGCATAGGTGTGGCCAATTTGGAGCAGGCTGAGGCTCTCGTCGAGGTCCCCGACCTCGTGAGGGTTCTTCTGGATGATTTTCCTAGAGGTTCGCTCACGGTGGTTCTCAAGGCTCACGAGACTCTCGATTCACGACTCGGTGGAGACGGGGTCGCCATCCGAGTCGTCGCTCATCCTGAGGCGATTAGTCTGCTCAATAAAGTCGGGCCGCTTACCGCGACAAGCGCCAATCGCAGCGGTGTAGCACCGGTCGCAGATTGCGAGAAAGCGGCCCGTTCTCTATCGTCTTTAGGCGAGGAGGTTTCGTTTGTTGAGGGGGTGTGTCCGGGGGGTTCGCCCAGTACATTGATAGCGTGGTATTCGGTCTGTGGTTCAACACAGTTGAGAGATACCGAGGTTCTCAGAGAAGGAGTAGTACCATCCGAAGAGGTCAGAACATGGTTGAGGAGGCAGACCTGAAACACTGGCGCGATGCGGGACATGTTGCCAGAAGGACTCTCGACGGAATCAAGGATGAGGTTACTGTAGGAAAGCACTGGAATGATGTCATCGACTCTGCAGAGCGTTTCATCAGGAGGCACGGGGGGCAGGCCGCCTTCCCAGTTACCATATCAGTCAATGACATGGCAGCGCACTACACCACTAACACTCTGCTTGAACCACCAGAGGGTCACGAAGGAGAGATGATTTTCCAGAAGGGAGACTTGGTGAAGCTGGATGTCGGTGTCCACATCAAAGGCGCCATTGGCGATAATGCACTGACGATTGAGGTTGGCAATGGAGGAAACCACACAGAGCAGATCAAGGCTGCCGAGGAAGCACGCGATGCCGCTGTTGAACTAATGCATCCTGGGACTGATTTGCATAAGATTGGAGAGGCTGCTGAGCAAGTGGCTAGGGATGCTGGGTTCATGCCCATATCGAATCTCAGTGGGCACGAATTAGAACGATGGAATCTGCACGCGGGTTTGCAGATTCCATCGTATGCATGCGGAGCAGACAACCCCGGATACAAAGGCACGCTCCAAACCGGCGGAATCTATGCGATTGAGCCGTTCAACACTACCGGAACAAATGGTATGGTGGAGAATGTTCCTCCAAACGCATCATCGAACATCATGAGAGTCACTGGCAACGTGAAGATTCGCAAGGCTCTGTCGAAAGGTAAGCTCAAGCCATTGGGTGCAACCATGGCCAGATACATCGAGGAGCGATACAATACCCTACCGTTCGCCGAGCGCTGGGCCTACCCTCTGTTGGAGAAGCCATTTCCTGAAGAGGATCAGGAGTCTCTTAGGAAGAAGTGGAACCAGCTGGTCAAGAAACTGACATCAATACGCTTCCTTGAGACCTATGCTGCCCTGCGAGATGCTGACGGTGGAGATGTTGGACAGTTTGAGCACACAGTGTATGTGACAGATGGTGGTCCCGAAGTGCTTACTGTCCATTGATAGGCTCGCAGTACAGCGATTTTATCGATGTTTAGGAGAATTTTCACAACGATTATCTATCGCCGACCCCGTTGACATGCCGTACAGGGACGAAAGGTTCTCGCTGAGTGCATCCCATCCCCTCGCTATTATCTCTCGCCCTGTACACCCAAATCGATTGGCTGCGAGGCTATTTCATATCAATGATTGAGGATTGAATATAGCAAAAGTTCCTTCCGTAGTAGTGGTATCTCACAGCGTGGAGCCCGTTGAAGAGTGGACGACGGCCGAACTCAAGGCCGAACTCAAGGAATTGGGTCTGTCTAGCAGTGGGAATAAGCAGGAACTGTACGATAGGTTGCTTGAGTACGAGGAGGATTGGGATGAGGAAGAAGGCACGGATTTCTCCGAAGTCGTCAGCCGCGCTGTCGCTGTCATACTCAGGAATCGGGTCGCATTGGGAGCTGTTGCAGGAGTGTTGCTGCTGTTATCGGCGATAGTGGTCGCCGGGCCGGTTGTAATCGACATGATCATGCCTGCCGAAGAGGAGACTCCGGAGGTCAGCGTCTGGGAGTTCTCATTTGAAGAGAAAAACCAGACCGATGTGCAGACCTTCTTTGTTAATGATGATTCTACCGAGACCATTAGTCTGGTCATCCCAATGCCTACCAACATCTCACATCTCTATGTCGGTGCTTACTGGGGGGAGGAGGATGAGGAGCCTGGCGGCATAGTCGGTTGCGACATGGTGACCGTAGAGGTCTTCGATACAGCTGTCACCAAGCCCAATCTGTATACTCTGTCAAGCACAGATGCATCAAGTCAGGACTGTGATGCGGACAAGACCGAGCCTTGGGACAAAATCTGGTACAATTACCTCCTCGACATCCCCAACTCCACCGGCTTCGAAGGTACTGAGGACGAGGCTCGTGAGTTATGGGAGTTGTACAACGGCACAGGTACAGGTGAGTGGCGGATAGATGTCAGCGTCGATGTATACACTCTGTGGGGAACTGTGTGTGACTGCGAGGATGGTGAGGAGGTCAGGCTCACAATCTCCTACATCGAATACGAGGTCATGATGAAGATAGTAGAAGATGAGCCGGCTGGCTAGGTTTCATTCTCAGTTGTGGCCGAGCCGTATAGAGTCACAGCGATAATTGCTCCCAGAATCATGACCATGCCCAGAGATTGCTGGAAGGATGGCGTCTCACCTAGAAGGAAAATTCCCCAGACTATTGTCAGAACTGGTTGAATCAGCACTGCGAATGATGTGTGCGCTCCGGGAAGTCTGGGGAGAGCATGAGTTATTGCAATCCAACCAGCCACCTGACAGGACAGGGCGAGTGCTAGCAGCCAGCCATGTCCGGGCCAAGTGAACGTGAAATCGATCTGCTCCACACCGATTGAGTCCAGGGGCATCGAGCCTAGGAAGAGCAGTCCTATGGTCGCGCCGATAGTGGCATCCAACTGTGGGTTCGCCGCAGGTGCCTTCTGCCTGTTTGAGTATCTGTATAAAATTAGGAATGAGGAATAGAAGAAGGCTGCGAAAACAGCGGCGATGACCCCCCTTGTCGGATTTTCTCCGTAAGGCTCGTCATCCCAGATTCCCGAAATCAGTGCAAGGCCGAAGATAACAACGGGCAAGGATAGTAGAATCGAGCGGTTAGGCCGCTCGCCCAATAGTTTCCAACTGACTAGGGTCACGATGATGACCTGTGAGTTTCCAATCAAAGTGGCGATTCCGGTTCCCAAATAGTCGATGGCGCTGTGATAGCCTAGGAAATCGAATGCGAGTAGCAGACCGGCTGCGAAAGTAAGTCTCCTAGACTGAGTATCACGGGTCTCCTCCTTGTTTGAGAAGTATACCATGAGTGCAAGAATTGGTACCGCGTATGCCATTCGGAAGAAAGCCCCGGTTGCTGGATTGGTATCTGAGAGACTGTACAATAGTGGTGCGAATGATATGGCCCCCGCTCCCGCGAGTGCAATCAGCATCACGCCTCGGTCGGCATCGGCCGACATAGGGTCACTACTCCGAATCGCCATCGGCGAGCATCTGCTGTAGTTCGCCGCTCTGGAACATCTCAAGAGCTATGTCGGAGCCGCCGATAAGCTCGCCATGTACGAATACCTGAGGCATGGTCGGGAAGTCGGACCAAGCACATACAGCCGGGATTGCGCGGTGGTCGGATAGGATGTTCACGCTGACGAAGGGTTGCTGCAACTGCTGCAGCACCATAGCGGCGCGGTTAGAGAATCCGCACTGGGGTTGCTCGGGTGTTCCCTTCATGAACAGGACTAGTCTGTTGTTGTCGACTATCTCTTGCAATTCGTCCGGTGTCCAGTTGAATTCTGTCATGTTATCACTCCTTGTCCGGCCTGCGGATGTGCACGCCAAAGAACTCTACCTCTTCACCATGTGGGTCGAAGGCGGTCTGACCTGCTCCCTCGGCCTGCTCCGGGGTCATGCACTTGAGGTCCAGAGCATGCACGATGTTCTGTGCAATGTACGGCTTGAAGTGGTTCAATATCGGTCGCTGCCTCTGTAGTGGCCTTACTCCTTCGTAACTCTGTGAGATTACTCTTACATGGAAATGGTCGCCACTGCCATGCAGGTCGGAAGCTTCCACTTGAGCGTCGGGAACGACCTTGAGAACCTCTTCCACCATCCACTGCTCTGTTACCATTGAAGGGCGCCCGGGGTAGGGTGCTTTGAATCCTCGTCGAGGGCTATCCAAGGGCCTCGTGGATGGCAGCGAGGTTCTCAGCGATGCTACCTCGATTGTTGATTAGGCCCGAGCCGACAACGGCGATATCGATTCCCCAATCGGCGACCATTGCAGCGTTGTGGTCCTTAATGCCACCATCGATCATCAGCTTGACTGCACGGCCGCCATTGGATTCCTGTTTATCGATGGCGGCTCGGAAGGCTCGGACCTTGTCCTCGACCTCAGGCATGAACGACTGCCCTCCCTTTCCAGGTACAACCGACATCACGAGTACTAGGTCGAGTTCTGGAAGAAGCGGCATCACTTCGTCAGCTGGTGTATCGGGATTGAGCACACAGCCGACTCCCAACCCTGCTTGGCGCATCTCGGTGATTAGCGCAGGGAAGTCGTCAACGGCCTCGATGTGTGCGATTACCATGTCAACGCCAGCGTCAGCATACTGTTGCCAGGTCTCCTCGGCGTTAGTTATCATCAGATGGCAGTCAATTGTGACTTTGGGCCCTAATCTGTCTCTGACGGATCTGATTAATGCGGGCCCGAAGGTGATAGTTCGATTGACTACCCAATTGCCATCCATGACATCCATGTGAATCCAATTTATCCCAGCGTCAACCGCTTCCTCGAGCGTCTCACCGAGTCTGGCGAAGTCCGCCGTGAGGATGCTCGGGGTAATCTCCATGTGCCCGGCGACGAGTCTTGGGTTCACAATCTCTGCGGAAGTTGACACACTTGGGA
>CAXEUQ010000054.1:0-5899 GCA_963999425.1 uncultured Candidatus Poseidoniales archaeon
TAGAGATCTGCAGAGAGAGGGGCGAAGACATCGATGCGATACTGCGAGGAGGGGATTTGCCCAGAGACAGCAGAAGATCCCTGCGCGACATCGGCACAGCAGACATCGAGCGCCTTCGCTCGGTCGAAGTCATCATCACCAAGATCTCCGACCTCAAGCCGAGGCTGCACATCGCTGTATTCACTTGCGAGGCTTGTGGGAATACAATCGAGGTGAGTCAGAAGAACGAGAGAGAACTGGTCGAGCCGCTGCGATGCCCAACAGATTCGGGATGTGGAGGGAGTCGGAACTCGAAGGACAACCCGACTCGATTCAACCTCGTAGTCAACGTATCAAGGATGGTCAACAACCAGTGGATAGAGATCCAGGAACTCCCTGAGAGTGTGCCCAGCGGAGCCCAACCAACCCGCGGATCGGTCCTAGTAGAGGGGGATCAGGTGAATCGCCACCTTCCTGGAGAGAGAATCATCGCCAATGTGATGCCCGTTGTGCGTAGCGAGGTCAGGAGGAACCGCAAGACTCCGATGTTCGATATCATCTACCATCTAGTCAGTTCCGAACACGAGAGCACCCCGTTCAACGAGATTAAGATTAGCGAAGAGGACATGGAGAAGATTCTTGAGATATCAAGGAGGGAGGATTTGGTCGGCCTGATGCAGAATTCAATCGCTCCTTCGGTTTTCGCCACTGGGGTCATGCACTATGTCAAGCGTTCTTTGGCCCTACAGCTATTCGGTGGAGTATCGCGAATAAATCAAGACAAAACTCGGACCCGTGGAGATATCCATATCCTTCTGATGGGAGACCCAGGTGTGGCTAAATCGCAGGTTCTCGACTACATGTCGAAGATTTCCCCCAGAGGCAAGTTGGCTTCCGGAGGAGGAGTCTCGGGGGCCGGTCTGACAGCCGCTGCTGTCAGGGACGCCTTCGGTGATGGTAGATTCGCATTGGAGGCCGGCGTCCTGCCTTTGTCGGACAGGGGATTAGCAGCAATTGACGAGTTCGACAAGATTAGCGACGATGACCGCAAGGTCATGCATCCCGCTATGGAGCAGCAGCAGATTCACGTCGCGAAGGGTGGAATCACCGCGACGCTTCCCTCGCGCTGCGCCATCCTCGCTGCTGCCAACCCGAAAGAGGGCAGATTCTCCAAACGCGGTCCCAACCAGAGTGTTATGCGGTCATTCAACGAGACTGGTCTGCCAGCCCCTCTGGCTTCGAGATTCGACATCATCTGGATGATGAGGGACGAGGTCAGGGTCGAGGACGACGAGAGGATTGCCAAGTACATCCTCGACACTAGGACGCAGGGTGTGAGTGAGACCAAGATTGAGGAAGCAATCAGCATGGATCCATCTGACGAGTTGAAGGATCAGATTTACTCTACCACCGTCGACGGAACCGAGCACCTTACTCTTGAGTTCCTTCGCAAGTATATTGCTTATGCAAAACGCAACCACCACCCCAACCTCAACTCTGATGCGAGGGCCAAGATTCTGGAGTACTACACCGACGAGCGACAATCGTACGGACGAGATGACCAGATGGGTGAATCAGAAGTCATTCCAATCACTGCTCGCGCTCTTGAGGCCTTGATTCGGCTGACCGAGGCTCACGCCAGAATGCATCTGAGAGATACCGCCACGGGCGAGGATGCGAGGGTCGCACTCGCAGTCTTCCGTCACTGGAGGGATGAATCAGGTATCGAGGACGACTCCGAGCTGTACTCTGGCATCTCGGCCTCAGTACGTTCGAACAACACCACGATTCGAAACATTGTCAGGGAGATCTGCCATTCCGGTGATGGTACTGCGAACATCACTGACATCTACAATGCAGCCTCGGCCAGAAAGATCCCTGAGACCACTGTTGACGATGTCATTCAACGCATGCTCATGAGTGGTGAGTTGTTCAGCCCACGCAACGATTTCTACCAGTTCGCCCGTTGAGTCTATCGTACAGCTCCTCTTCGCATCGGGTATGCAGCCGCGAGGAGATATCAGTGAGTCGGGCGAACTCGACCCAATCTCCTTGGGGTTCATGTGCGGATTGGAGATTCACCAGCAACTGGATACCGGAAAATTGCATTCTCGGATGCCGAGCGAACTCTTCGACTACAGTATTGACGAGATTCCAGAAGACTGGATTCGCTCAAGCCGTCGTCTCAGGGCTTCTGAGGGAGAATCCGGACAGGTGGATGTGGCGGCTCGATTCGAGCAGAAGAGGAACCGCTCATTCGTGTACATACAGCCCCCCAACGCCGGTCTAATCGAGTTGGATGAGGCCCCGCCGCTGGAGCACGATGATGAGGCCATCGACATCGTCCTTACATTGGCCGGGATGATGAGAGCCAAACCGGTCTCAGCCTTGCAAGCGATGAGGAAGACCGTGGTCGACGGTTCCAACACGAGTGGATTCCAAAGGACCACTCTAGTGGCGACCGACGGCATGGTCCAGACCGAAGAAGGTGAAGTCGGTGTTGATGTAATCTGCCTCGAGGAGGACTCAGCGAGAAAACTCGACACCAAACCATCATCATCCGGCGAAGTAGTCTACTACACTCTAGACAGACTCGGTATGCCACTGGTCGAAATCGCCACAGCGCCTGACATCAAAACTCCAGAGCACGCGCGTGAGACCGCCTTGGCTTTGGGTACCCTATTGCGAGACACGCGTAAAGTCAGGAGAGGACTTGGCTCGATTCGCCAGGATCTCAACGTCAGCATTGCATGTGGTGACCGGGTCGAAATCAAAGGATGTCAGGACTTGGATTGGATTCCAAGGATCATCAGACTCGAGATGGCAAGACAACTGCACATGTACAGACTCGCCAGTGAGTTACGAAGCGAAGCAGGACTGCCCGAGTTGCCCACTGACAGAGCGGACGACGAGTTACCGGTGGAGAACAGAGTCGCTGCCTCTGCCGCTGCAAGACTCCCTTTGGGTGTGCATGACCTGACCGAGTTATTCTCAAACTGCGAATCGGAGATGGTCCGCAACTCCCTCTCATCCGGCTCCAAGGCACTAGCAGTACCATTGTCGGGATTCGCAGGAAAATTGGGCTCCAAGCAAACCGACAGCGAAGGTGCGCAACTCCCTCGCCTCGGCAGAGAACTTGCCAGTGCAGCGAAGGTAGCCGGCGTGGCCGGGATATTCCATTCGGACGAACTGCCAGCATACGGTATCTCCCCGTCCGAGGTCGAAACCGTAAGAGAGTCCCTATCTCTTACAGAAGGTGACGCATTCGCACTGTGTGTAGCGCCTGAATGGCAAGCAGAGTTGGCATTGGAATCAGTGGTCCTACGCGCTAGACTCGCATATCATCGCATCCCGCGCGAGGTCCGCAACGTAGTCATCAGGAGGGGCCAACCCGAAGACGGCACCACCACCGCGATGCGACCGCTTCCCGGAGGGGCTAGGATGTACCCTGAGACCGACATCCCTGTGGTGCAGATTAGTGAGGAACACTGGGACAGCATAAATGGAGAACTCCCTCTGACCTCTGAGGAGAGGAGAGAGAGAATTCAGGGGACAGGGGTCTCTGACAACCAGATTGACGCTATTCTAGGCTCTGAGATGGATGATATCCTGATGATAGGAATAGAAGGAGGGTCTTGCGGGTGCCCTCCACTGCCTGCTAAAGCATGGGCCTCAGCAATCCTCGACAATTTACGTGCAGAAGTCGCGGATGGCAGCGGCAGTGACGAGACCGAGGTGCCGTGGCCGGTGCTGACTCTGGCTATCCACGCACGCGAGACAGGAGTAGTGACCAGAGAGGGCGTGGTACCGATGGCTCGATTGCTCTGGCTTGAGGGCCCAGCAATCGAATCTGGCTTTGAGCACAGGCTCGAATGGCTCTCGGTCAAGGCCGAGGAGAACGGATTCACTCCTGCAGATACCGGGGCTGTGGAGGAAGCAGTTGACGAAGTGGTCAACGAGAATGCTGACATGATTCGTGAGAGAGGCATGGGTGCGATGGGGCCTCTGATGGGGATGGTCATGGGTAAATTGGGTGGCTCTGCAGATGGCAAAGCGGTGAGCGATGCACTTCGCTCAAAGATTGCCGAGATATCCTCCGAAGAAGATTGAATAACCGAACTTTACACCCTCCGAATCCGTGTCTGATTTGGTAGTCTTGATTGCGCTGTTTGTTCTAATCACAGTTGTAGTAAGAGGCTCATCAGAGGAAGAAAAAAGACTCAAGAATTTGTCAATTGCGTGGGTAATTCTCCTGCTGGTTACATTCCCAACTCTGAGCACCGAGTGGGCTAGGATGACATCAGAGTTAATCGACGATGAGGGCGACCCTCACTACGGTCTCCCTGATATCTGGGATGGCAAGCAAGTAGTCTGTTTCCACTTCCCAGAAGGACATGCCCCAGATGGATATGACGGTGCAAGATACCACATTGATAGCGATGGCACACAATTCATGTCTGACTCAGATTGGAACCAAACTGGAGCATGTATTGGTGGTTTCTCAGGCTTCGACAATGGCCTCGCTCTAATGGATGAGGCAGTTGCAGTTTCAGGGGGGGACTTCGCTTACAACGCGACTCAGTACACCTTTGGTATGTTGATCAACTCTATTGCAGAAGTCAATCCATGCGAGGTCTCACCCTGCTCTGAAACCTCAGGAGCCTGGTGGGCTCTGTTCCATAATGGACCGTTGGCAACCGCTGGAATCAGTGACCTAGAGCTAGAGACAGATAGCGTAATCACATGGTCCATCGAGACTTGGTGAGAGCGAGGACAGGACAACCATCAAGAGGGAGTTGAATCTGACTCGGATGGAGCGCACATGTTCGATGCCCACGCAGTCACAATCGGACCTCATGGCATGTTGCTAATCAACGCAGCAATGCTGTGCCTGATTGGCTGGGGTCTATGGAAGGCTGAGCGCAGACTAGAATCCGGAAGTGACTGGATTCTGCTGCTGATGCTAGGCGTCTTCGCAGTATCTGGAAGGGTCCTGCTTGATCCGATTCCCAATATCCAACCCGTCACAGTAATCGTCCTTCTAGCTGGAATACATTACGGCGCACCTAGGGCTATTGCTCTCGCTACCGCAGTCACTCTATGTTCCAATTTGATGCTTGGACATGGCCTGTGGTCACTGTATCAGGCTGCAGGTTGGTCTGCGGTAGCGGTTGCTGGATCGCTTCTCTCTAGCCGATTGCTAGTGGATGGCAGACTCCACATCGAGAGACTCGCAATTGTTGCCGCTGCCTCGGCGTTTGCCTTCGGCTGGATTGTTTCTTTGAGCTCATTACATTCGATGGGAAGCGAACTATTGCTTCCATACATAGTAGCCGGCATTCCATTCGATTTGCTTCATGCGGCTGGAAACGTCGCATTCGCCGCTTGGCTGGCAAATCCTCTGAGCGAAGTCATGACCAAGCACCTCGAAACATCTTCTCCTATGGCGGTGAGCGATTCTGTCTCGAGCACCCTCTGAGTTGACAATGGTTCTAGTGACCAGAGCCGATTTGAACCTCTCTCGTGGTAAGTTGGCAGCGCAATGCGGCCATGCCGTGGCTGAATGCATCCTCAAGGCCAAGCGCGATGACCCTAGGATGCTGAAGAGATACACAGGAGCGGGCGCTAGGAAGATCGTTTGTGAAGCGCCCGACTTGGACTCACTCAAGCGGCTTTACGGAGATGCAAGGATGTGCGGCCTAGTATGCTACATGGTGACTGATGCAGGCCATACTGAGATTCCTGCAGGGACAGTCACAGTCCTTGGGATAGGCCCAGGGCCTCGTTCCGAAATCGATGCACTGACAAGCGATTTGCCGCTAGTCAAGTGAATAAATGAAGAAAACCCACCGTGAGCGAATGCTCTAGGTGGGGGGTTTTAACGGCTGGACTGGGAGGCATTTGCCCCCCAGTCCGCCTT
>CAXEUQ010000055.1:0-5827 GCA_963999425.1 uncultured Candidatus Poseidoniales archaeon
TCAACCTCAACAACCTCACTTTCCACCTGCCTTTCGACAAAGTGGAATACGAGCCCGAGCAATTCCCTGGTCTGATTTACAGACTGGACTACCCTAGGGTGGTGTGCCTGATATTCGGTAGCGGAAAGATGGTGATTACCGGTGCTAGGGCGAAGGACGAGATCCTTGAGGCTGTCCAATTCATCCAAGACGAATTGGCCGATCTCCTGTACTAGTACACGTAGGGGTGACATTGATGCGTTACTCGCCTACAGGGCGGGATATGTGCTCGCGCCTGAGGCTGGCCGTTGGCCTCTCATTGATTCTACTAATTTCGCCTTATGCAAGCCTGTCTACAATACAGGAGGGTGATTCAGATGTTTTGTACGATGTTCGAATTTCTGAATCCTCCGCTAGGAGCAGCAGTATTGAGGATGTACCTTCTTGGAGGGTCAATGATGCTTGGAGCTACAGCGGCACTCTAGATGTCAGAGACTTCGTCACCAGTTCGGGTGTCTCTACAAATGTTCAGTTCCTATCGGGAACTCTCGATGAGCAGGTCTCTGACGTGTACACCACCACTGTAGACGGGGTAGAGACTCTGGTCTACAAGGTAGTCGGGCAGGGCTACTATGAGGCTCAGAACATCAACCTCGACGGTAACGATGGAGATTTGATAGTAGATATGGAAACGGAGGAGATAATCAGAGTCTCAGACCTTGCTACCATCGAGCAAAATGCCGAGTTTGACATAGACTTCGACTATCAACTCTGGTGGTGGACATATACTGTGCATGTTGCCGACCTGACTGTCGAGCAAACTTACAGCCCACCTTTGGAGGGTTATGACTTCCCAGTCAGCGTGGGCGAGGAGTGGCAGACTGACTACTCGTATACCACAGAATACAGTGGAAGTAGCGACTACGTCACCATACCAAGCGACTCCAGTGGGCAGAACTCTACCAGTTGGGACGTCGTAAGCAAAGGATTCCCGGGGGTGACTTACAGCGGTTGCTCACAGTCCTACAACATCACAAACTACGACGACGATGGTGACGAAATCGGATACAAATGGTACTGCCCGGCAATTCGTGGCGAAGTCCGCTCCTCGTACACCAACACGGTTGGCTTCATCGCCGAACACACATTGACTTATTACCAGCCGACTAGCAGATACAAGCTGATTTCTGTAGATTTGGAATTCCCTCTTTCCCCTCTTGACTTCCAAATGTCAGCATGGATTAATGTCACAACATCTGGTCAGACTACGGGTGGGCAGGAATTGCAATTCAGATATGAGCCTGAAGGTACAACAGGGAGCGTTACTACAGCCGCTAATGGATCTGCTTTCCTGACTTTCGATACGGGCCACTCCAGTGATGACAGTGACGGATTGGGCGAATTGGGCAGTCATGGAGTTATTGCTTGGATTGCTAACCAGAGAATGGTGGGAGTTTCGACGGTCATAATCGATCCTGATGTGCATGAAGTTGACTTGGTCTCACGCTCACAAGGAGTTACTGTCGAGAGGACCAGAGACAACCGGACTGTAACGCTAGATAGCAA
Organism: uncultured Candidatus Poseidoniales archaeon; assembly: GCA_963999425.1. GTDB lineage: Archaea > Thermoplasmatota > Poseidoniia > Poseidoniales > Thalassarchaeaceae > Thalassarchaeum. The sequence continues at coordinate 1,546 of CAXEUQ010000055.1, forward strand.
TATTGGATTCAACGCCATTCCACTCGACCAACTCACCTTCAGCGTACCAGTTCTGAATCGCGGCATCATCGCATCTCCCGCTACTACGCTTGAGGTCGAGGCCCCGGACGGTTCGACCTCTTCTACCTACATCCCCAGTCTAGACAGTCTAGAGGAGATGAGGGTCGAGGTAAATTGGACTGTCCCCCAGAATCAGCCCTCCGGAGACATCAGCCTAACTTTCACTGCCGATCCGAACGAGCAGGTATCCTCTGATGGAAATCGCTCTAACAACGAGGGTTCGTTCGGATTGTTCATCGGCAGGCTTCCAACTGCTACTCTGAGTATGCCTGCCGAATCTCTGACCCTATCCGAGGTGACTTTTGATGGCCTTTCTTCCTACGACCCTGATGGAGGAGAGATGAGTTGTGAATTCAGTGTGGAGAAACTGGATGGTGATACTTGGACTTCTACTGAGAATGACTGCGTTCACGAATACACTTGGGATGATGATGGCGTTTTCCTTGTCTCACTAGTGATTACTGATGATGAGAATGACAAGTCCCATGCGGAGTCATTCATTACGATACTGAATAGGCCTCCTGAGGTCGAGATAGGTTCCGATCAGAGTTCAGTTCCAGTTCTCTCAGCGATAACATTCGACATCGATGAAAGTGGCGACTCGGACACTCAGAATCCGGATGCTCCAATAGACATCGAGTGGGGCCTACCCTGCGAGGAGGGACAAGTAGGTGAGAGATGTACCGTTACTCCCCAAAACGAAGGTCCTTTCACAATTGGAGTAACGGTCATGGATGATGATGGCGACACAGCCGAAGACAGTATGACTGTTGAGGTGACAAATATAGCGCCTTCAGAACCACAAGCAGAAATCTGGTTCGCTGGCAATCGGTTGACTCCTCAGATTCTAGGAGAAAACGCCCGCTATGTAGTCAACGAGGGAGATTCACTCACTATGCGCGGGATAGCTCAGGACTCACCCAATGACTTGGATTCACTTGAGCATCATTGGTCTCCGGACGCAGAACTGAAACCTGAGTTTGTCATTTCCAGTACTGGACAGCAGAGCGAAATAGAGCACATATACGGGACATCGGGACAGCATCTGGCAACTCTGCAAGTCGTCGATGATGATGGCGCCAGCACTGAGACTCTGATTATCCAGTTCATAGTCCATAACATACATCCTACGATTCTGCCTGTAACCAACCCTCTCCCTGTGGCTGAGGGAGGAGTTATGCAGTTCTCGGTCCAGGTCAGTGATACTGTGAATGATTTGCCCGGTCTTGTGAGTTGTTTCGACCTTGACCCGGATGTTAACTCCGACTCCGAGGGTAATGCGACAGATGACTGCGATGTAGAATCACAAAGCCTAGAGTATACTTGGGAAGATGCGACCACTGCTCCGAGAGAGATAGTCTTCCACGTCACTGATGACGATGGAGCAAGCGCCACGGTTGTAATCCCTGTGCAGATTAACAACCTGCCACCTTCTCCCGCTGCATCCGCTAGCGATTACGAACCCACTCAGGGAGATGTGATTGTGCTATCAGCGAACGGTACCATGGATTCGGAGTTCGATATGGAGCACATGCTGTACGTGTGGGATTTGGATACCGAAGTCGACTCAGATGGAGACGGCGATCCTGCCAACGATGTAGATAGGCAAGGTAAGTGGATTGAGGTTAGTTTCTCACAGGAGGGGCTGAAGACCGTCAGGATGACCGCTTATGACGAGGGAGGGGGGGCTTCGGTCACACTCTCGATTCAAGTGGAGAAGAAACCATTTGGATTTTCGACTCTTGTTGGCGATTACGGAATTTACATCGGACTTATCGCATTGATTGCGATTCTTCTAGCAGTTCTTCTCATGCGGATGCGTCCTTCGGAGTCTGAGACTTATTCTCCTATTCAAACGGAAAAGGAAGTCAGGAAAATCAGAGGAAAGAGAGTCTCGATGGATGATGCTTTCGATGATCCGGACTACGACCCATTCGACGAGCAAAAGCGCAAGAGCGGTCCTAGGGACATGGCAGAGGGAGATTATTCTCAAGAAATCGAAGAACAAGGTGATGGCGAGGAGGGTACTAGCGAAAGCCCCGTTGATTCCGATTTGTCAGGCGCTTTCGAGGAACTAATTGGAGAGTCGTCAGAACAGGCGGAAGAGGAGTCTGCGGATGGTGTCGCGGTGTCTGTAGATGAGGCTTTGGACAATGAAGACATAGAAGCACTCTTTGATGATTAGTCCAGCCGCCGCTCATGGTCAATCTGTTCAGGCTGCTGGGCCTACCCGATCCATCGGGTGTTCAGAGAGCTCGTCCTAGGAACAAGGCGAAGTCAGTAGATCCGGGGCCGCAGGCCGATGACCGATTCCACGATTTGGGCGAGGACGCTTGGTCGGAGAGGACAGGGAGAATAGTCCCAAGACCTGACAGGAGGGTAGTTTACCTGAAGCCGGACAGTCTGCATAGACTTCCTCTGGAAGGGGCGGAGAGGTCACTGATAAGAGGCGATATGCTACTAGTGGATTTGGGGTCATTGACCCATATGCCCAGTCAGCAGGACGTGTGTAGGAGGAATGTTCAGAACATGGGTGAGAGCATTGGATACCCGGTTTTCTCTCTCAATGATAGTGATACTCTGCTGATGATTGCCGGTGCTGGGATGAGAGTCGATACCGATCGGCACAATCTCGGTATGTCGCTATGGGGTCAACTTCCTGACTCCGAGGTCTGATCGTCCTCTAGCCAAGTATCTAGGTCCCCGGACGCTACCTCTTCTGCAGCATGCTCTGTGAAGTCCCGATATGCTTGCCACTTTGCGATGATTTCCTCATCATCTCCTCTCTTCTTCTTGCGTTCAATAGATGCGTCAGCATAGGTCACGCAACGGCGAAGGAAGGTTTCGATCAATTCCCTGCGCTCGACGATTCCCATCAATTGACCTCCAAGTCAGAGAGTAGTTGTTCCACGTGTCCCTTGGGGCTGACCTTGTACTTGACCCACTTCAGGCTACCGTCCGGGCTGATTACGAAGGTTGACCTTAATGTGCCCATGTACTTCTTTCCATACATGTTCTTCTCCCTCCAAGTATCATACGCCTCATGCAGAGTTGCTTCCTCATCGACAATCAATTCGAATGGAAGTTCATTCTTGTCGATGAATTTCTGATGACTTGAGGCGGAATCTGTAGAAACTCCGATTACCCTCCATCCGGAGCCTGAGAATCTCGTGAAACTATCTCTGAAATCACAAGCCTGTACCGTGCAGCCAGAAGTGTTGTCTCGGGGATAGAAGTACAGGATGACTCCTTCGCCTGAGGATAGAATCTGCGAGAGTGTAATTTCAGATCCATCTGTAACAATAGCTGTGAAATCCGGGGCTTGATCGCCGACTTGTAGTTCTGTCATGGTATCCCGACTCATCTAGTGCACATCAAGACTCGGCTGCGGCGATGTGCGAATCAACTCTCACGCTAAGTGGCATCCTAGGCGGGTTGCTGAAACCAAAACAGGCTGATGGTGCCATACCTGTCATCTGATTTGAGTTTCTTCCTTCTAGTTCTAGTTCAACGGACTTCATCCGTGAAAGGCCTCTGACATGATACCATTCCTTGCGTCCATTACGAGTAGTCCCATGTGTCTTTGTCCCGAAGAACAGTCTTGCGAATGGTGCCTCGATGTTGGCTATGAACCAGCGCGGCCTGGAGAATGGTAGTGGTACGTTCAAGCCCCATTTCATACAGACGCGTCCGAGGTCGCATTCGACCTCGATAGATTTCTCAGTCCTCTCAATCTCCATTGGGGATACGATGACTTCATCGAAGGAATACAGTGAGGAAACGAAGTCACCTAGTTCTTCGGAAGGGGCAATCAGGACTCTAGTCCCGTCCGGCTTGGCCCACATCAGGTTGGTGAATGCCCCCTGAGGAGAGTCACTCCAGTCTCCAATGACCACCATGTCTCCAGTCTGGAAACCTGATGAAATCACCCGTCCTTTGAATATCTCATCGCTCATCTTTGCTACACTCATCTGCTCATCTCCTCTCTCTTTCGCTTCTTCGTCGCTGCCCACGAGCAAATAAGGCATTGTTCGAGGTCATGGCGCAGTGCGGGGCAATGTTCCCTGCCGAAATAGATGATTTGCAAGTGTCTGCGATTCCATGTTTCTTCAGGGAATACCGTTTTCAGATCACGTTCGGTCCTGACTACGCTGCTCCCGTTAGACAAGCCCCAGCGAGCCGCCAGCCTGTGGATATGCGTATCCACGGGGAAGGCAGGAAC
>CAXEUQ010000056.1:0-5787 GCA_963999425.1 uncultured Candidatus Poseidoniales archaeon
TGTATCGAGTTTGTTCGGAATTCTTCGATACTTAACCTCGACCCTTAACGGTCACCCGCGCGCGCGGGGGGAGATGGGGCTCAGACCCAGTCTGCGGGATCGAAATCTCGGCCGAAACCACCCGTCTCGTCGGTGTCAATAGTTGAGGGTTCTTCCTCGGTGGTGGGTCTCTTGGTGCCTTGACTCTGGGCCTTCTTGGAAATCCAGTCGTCGACGGGGCCGGGCTTGCCGACACCCGGGCCGTAGCAGAATTTAATCTTGTGAATCAAAGCCAACTTGGTAAGCCAGAGATGTCGCATAGTGTGCATGAACTCATTCTGAGTCAGGCCGTCAAACCAAATGGGTCGAGACAGGTTGAATGCCTGAAGGGGGCCTGGAATATCGTTGCTCTTCTTGCCGACATGGAGAACCCAATCCAAGTCTGCCTGTGTGAGGTGAATCCTAGTCTCGTGCAGCCAACTCTCCCATTCATCGGAAGCATTCTGTGAATGGTCTGCCATCTGGTTTTGCTGTCCCTCGTCTACTCGTGTGACGGTGTAGATAAGGACCAGATTCCTGTTCTTCGGGATGACCACATTAAACACGTGGCCCTGTTTAGTGGGAGGGTACCTGACATGCAGGTGGAGCAAGGCCTGATTGTCTGAAACTTCTCTTGCTTCCAAGCGCTCGCTGTTGAGCCAATCTCTGATTGAATCGGTGGCCTCGCGCGAGTTCATACGGATTACGAGTAGACCGACCTATTTGAGAACGACTAGTTCAGAATCTATCTGTGTAATCAGTTGTTCTAGCCTACTGCCTTGGGCTGAATTGGCCAGATTGTTTCTTCTCTTAGCATCGCCATAATCGACCCATAAGTCATAGCCTCTCAAGAAAACCAAATTGGAGACGTGGAATAGTGGCATCGTTAGAAGCACGAATATCAGTAGTATGGGTTTGAGGCCCAGAATCAAAATGCCCGCGATTAGAGAAAATAGAGGCCAGATTAGGAGTGGAGAAAGAATTGCTCCAATCATGTGGTGTGTAGTTCGGGCGTCCACACCCTCGTCGGATCGGTCACCGGCGTACCAACCGATGAATGCCTGCAGGCCGGTGGACGGTATCGAGATTGGTGAGGCGAGGAGCATCAGCAATGAGCCGAGCAATAGGGAAGCTGTGGAGGACTCGCGCCTGATTCGGCCCTGTGGGTCTAGAGAGCGGGCATCGAGGTCGTTGGAGTGAAGAATATCCGCCGCTTCTCGGGCTTTCTCAAGCAGGGATTCAGGAGTTTGTGATTCTCTCTCCTCGCGTGCAGCAATGACCTCCTGCTTGTATGAATCAAGGTTTGCGCCCTGTTGAGACGCCCTGCGATGCCCGAGCAGGTGCCAAGCCCTGTGCGTCTCCCAGTCCGGAGCATCGGGGGTGATAGGGGAGAGTTTGTCGAACAGTTTCTCCTTTAGAGGAATCACGTGCTCTGCGGGTGGTTCTATCCACTCGCCCTCTGCGATTCTGCGATGTTTGTCGTCGTCTCCGACCAGAGGTATGAGTAGAGGTTCGCCGAACTCAACGTAGATGTCCGTCCTGAACCAGTGATGGCATCTGTAGTGCAGACCTATCGGCTGGATCAACGGAATCTGCAGACCCCTGTGATGGGCTATGCTGGCTGCGTTCAGGGTGAATCTGAGGGGCCCGGTCCTGAGTGCATGAAGTCGCGAATCCTGATGCGACTTTCCTTCGGGCATGACAATGGCGGCATGCCCCGAAGAGATACAGTTGGCCATGGTGAGCATGCTTCTATGATTGATTTGGGTTGCAAACTCATTGTCAGCGAACCCGCCTTGGATTTCGGCTTTCCTGATTACCGGTTGAGAGCCGATTCTTCGAGCTATCCAACCAATCACTGGCATAGTCATGATATCGTGCCGACCGATTGTGATTATCCTTCGAGGCTGAGATTTCATTATCGCTAGAGGATCAATTAATCCATTGATGTGAATCGAGGCGTAGACCAGACCACCCTCATGAGTGGGGGCAGAATCAATCTGTGTTCTACGGAAGAGGTACGACCAAGCGATGTCGACGGCTTTGGAGATAATGCTCCAAAACGGGCGGTTCCCCGGGTGTCCACCGCTGTGGTCCCAGGGGACGCGCAACAACTTCCGGGCGTTTATCCTAGTGGCACTGCTCGACAGTACGGGCAGGACATCCGGGGCTTCGTCGGCATCGCTCACGTTGCCTGAGGAGAGGTTCTAGTTGAGAACACACCGGGTCATTCCAGAAGGTTGCGAATGTTCTCAGCGAGGCTATTCGCATCTTCATGGTCGATAGTTCCGTATTGCCAAAGGAAAGAATGAGTTGAGTCTGGAAATCTTGGAATAATGTGAACGTGAACATGCGCGATTGACATTCCGGCCTCGTGTCCATTGTTTTGGATTAGGTTGTATGCAATCGCCCCGGTTGCTTCCATTACTCCTCTGCATATCCTCGGAAGAGCCCCGCCGAGGGCGGATGCGGACTCTGTGCTGAGCTGATCAAAGGAGGGTGCTGGCTCTTTGGTAACAACTAGAGTATGCCCTCTAGTTAATGGTTGAATGTCAAGAAATGCAATTATGTGTTCGTCCTCGTACACTTTGTGACAAGGCAACTGGCCGTGGATGATTTGCGTGAAGATACTAGGCTCGGCTTCAGACATCCTAGTCCTCCGCGCCGACAATCGACTCGGCAAGGGTCAACATTCCCTGAAGTCTGAGAGCGGTAGCCAGTTCAGTGTTCATGACTCGTGAATTGTATGTCAGAGTCATTCCAGATTCGCGAAGATTGGAGAGTTTCTCGGCAGCCTTGGAGAGCGAGCCTTCATCTCTGCCACCATTTACTGCCGACATAATAGATGACAATGAGTTTGAGACTCGGCTAACTGACTCGCCGGTGCCGGATGCTAAGTCGTCAATCTGCGACTCAGCGGTTTGTGATGCGGCTTCGATTTCTGAAGAGGAAGCGAAGCTAGCCTGAGTTGCCCACTCTCCTGCATGGGTGCCGGCGGAACTGCCGCCAACTAGGTCTTCGAGTAGGATGTTACCGGGGAGAAGCCCGGAGCCGTGCATGCCGGTGTGGGCTGAGCGTCCTGCAGCATACAAACCAGTGAACCACATGCTGCCGTTATCGAAGGTCACCCTTCCATGCTCGTCGACAGGAGCTCCGCCTGTGGTGTCGGCGACTGCGGAAGACAGAGGAATCACATCCATCGAAATGTCAAGTCCGGCCCTATCCTTGACTCGGCGTGATGTTTGAGCAAACCATACCGCCGCCTCAGAGTCGAGGAATCGTAGGTCCAATACGCACTGCTCACCATCTAGAACAGCCTCTGGTCCTACATCCTCGCCGTCCTCCCTGCGTAGTCTGCCTCCTGAGCCTAGAAGATCGAATGGGAGTTTCAACCCGGTACCACTCATTGTCAGGGCGTGTCTTGGGGTGTGTGCCATCCCGCTAAGGCCGACTCCTGCTTGGGCGGCCAGTGCGGCTCCTGAGCCGGAACCGTGTGAGGGGTCTGACCACATTCCTTGGTGGCCCTCAGTAGCGAGGATTACCGCCTTGGCTTGGATGCTGACTACCTCACCAGACATGAGGTCGAATGCCACAATGCCTCTGACCTGTTGATTATCCATTACCAGAGAGATAGGAACGATGTCAGTTCGCCTAGGAATCGACCTCTTGATTGCCTGCTCCTCGAGGATTCTGGTTACTTCTCGCAGTGTACTGTCACCGCAGCCTGTCAACCTCGGCTTGGTGTGTCCTGGGGCTTCACAAGCATGAGGAAGACCCGCCTCGGTTCTGCGTAGAACCAAGCCCCATCTCTCCAACTCTGCTAGAGTGGAAACTGCTTGGGAGCAGATTCTGGAGGCGACTTCCTCATTGACAGAATCGCCACCCGCGGCGATTGTGTCCTCAAGGTGAGCGGAAGAATCGGTTTCTTCGATTGAAGCGGCTAGGCCGGCGGTCGGAGAACCGCCCGATGCTGCTCCTGTGCCTCGAGAATCAATCATCAGAGGAGATGAGCCGGCATCCGCTGATGCAATCGCGGCTCGAAGTGCGGCTGGGCCACCACCAACTACGACTACATCCCACGACTCCATGTTGGTACTACGAATGGAATTACTGTCATGAACGTGACGCTCGGGACTTCGTCCCGAAAATGCTCAGTCGGCCATCGAAAGTGCAAGTCTTCTGACCGATGAAGATGCATCCGCCATTCGTTGGGCGGCGCTCTCCTGCTGTGCATTCGGTGATAAGGTCGTCTTCACAACCATTGCAGACAGAGTCTCTCCTCGCTCGCCCTTGAGGGTCACCTGAACCGGGTGTGACCCGCGGATAGTATCGGGCCACGCCAAACCAATCCATAGCACGGTAGAGTCGTCTAGTAGTCGTCCAAGGGTCTCTACCAAATGCGAGGTTCTCCCTCGGCTGATTCTGCGTGGTTTGGATTCCACCCCAATGGTCTGTAGTGTAGGTTCTCCCTCGGCTGTGATTATGTCGAAATTGACCTCGGCTGCAGTATCTGTGTTGTTGTGTAGGATAACAAACAGATCAGCTTGTCCCTGAGAGCAACGTGGAGGGATGTCGAGGTCGAGTCTCCAAGGCACCGAGTTCAGGCTAGGACCTTCACGTATGGCTGCGTCTTGTAATCTATCAATCAGCCTGAACAGGCCCGGTTCCCATGCCTTGGTATGGGCCAGCAAGGCCCGAAGAGATTTGAGATTGAATTTGTTTGAATCGTCAATCAGCTGGTCGGTCGCCCGTATCTTGAACACCTGCTTGGCCTCGGACATCAAGCGGTCGTCATCAAGCAAGCCCTGTGCGTTGAGATGCAGTGCTCTGAGTAGATGCTCAATCGCCGATTCGGGGGTCTGGTCCTCCCTGACGCTGTCGGTCAAGGAAACCATCCACTCGTCCCATGCAGCAGCGGTCTCGGGGTCTAGATGTGCTATCATCAGATCGGATAGGGGTCTGTTCAGGATACTGTTGTGTAGAGTTGGAGCATGCAGGGAAAGAAGCGGGAATGATTTAGAACGCATCGGGATAGAGTTGTCCAATTGGAATGCATTCAGCAGACATAGGCCCCCCAAAACGCAGGATGAGGCCAGAAGCAGGGAGTTCAGAGTGGAGCCGCCATCCATCTTCCATACGGTGATTATTGAGAGTAGGCCGAGGCTCGAGGCGAATAGTCTGATTCTCTCTCGCAGTAACCTCTCTCTGAGGGAGTTTAGGATTCTCTCCACACCCGGATAGGCATCCATGGTACTCTTGCTGCCGTCACGAAGTTTCAGACGGTCCCGCGCTGACATGCCTGAGAAGACGGCCGCGAGATTTGTTGGAATCAATAGCACAGTCAACGAAGCGAAGGCAATGATGGCGGTCTCATGATAGGCATAAGACCAATCTGTCAGAAGAAGGGCAGCGGAAATAGGTGCGAGGGCAGACAGAAGCAAGCGAAGGGAGGGGGTCGGTGGTATCACTGACAATTTGGTCCAGAACCTTCTACCAGCGTCTCTTGCAGCAACGCTACGGGACAGAGCGTGTTGGCGTGTGCTGCCGGATTTACCTGAATCCGAGTATGGAGTCGGGAGGGGTGATTTGGCATCCTCCATGAGGCGACGGAGGACCATTGATGCTTGATGGCATCGGCTAGTTCTGAGGGGTCAGAGTATGATTTGAGAGAGCGTCACCTTTCTTGGGGGGTGGGTGCTGGCGTGAACGGGCGCGTAGCATAGCCTGGATAATGCACCGGCCTCCTAAGCCGGGGACCGCGGGTTCGAA
>CAXEUQ010000057.1:0-5755 GCA_963999425.1 uncultured Candidatus Poseidoniales archaeon
GTTTTGGTGGTATTCGGGGTTCTCCGACATGTGTCCAGGTGTTCTGGTGCGATCGGATGCATTTGGGCCGAAAGAGCTCATTCGAAGTGCCCAGAACTTTCCGACCTGCTGTTAATCGATGCCGATGAAGAGTCATTCGCCGGAGCCGCAACCGCGCACTGCCTACATCTTGACGCGGGGGGCGACGGGAGAGGTACAGCGTCTCTGACAGCACTGGCCTCGCACCGAATCAGGGACGGACATTCGCCGATTTCTCAACTCCTAGACAGGGCTGAACTGGTGGTCATACTCGCCGGCCTAGGAGGAGGGATGGGCTCGGGTGCCTCCGCTGAGTTGGCCTCTCTTGCTAGAGAGTCTGACACAGTGGTCCTCTCGATAGTAGGTCTGCCGTTCGCTGAGCAGCCTTTGCGTTACTCAATAGCCGAGGCCTCTCTGCCGGCGGTTCAGGCCAACTCAAATCTGTGTATCAGGGTCAGTATGGAGAGACTCGCCTGGCAGGCTCGATACAGAGGGACGGATTGGAGATCAGGCTCGGGCTGGATAGAAGATCTCGTGGAAGGACTGGTAACGACATTAGCCAGAGTGGGTAAGATTAACCTGGATTTGATGGACTTACGGACAATAATCAACCGTCCCGGTAACGCGACTCTAATTGTCGGAACGGGTACGACTGACAGGCCCGACATGGTCGTTCGCGAGGCTCAAAAGTCCCCTCTATCAGACCTCGGCATTGAAGGTGCAAAAGGATGTATGATTCAAGTCGAGGGAGGTCCCGACATGACTCTATCTCACCTCAACGAGGTCACCGAGGCTTTCGTTTCCTCACTCGACCCAGACTGCCAAGTCATAATGGGGGCGAGGGCGAGCGATGAGATGGTCGGCAGAATCAGATTGGTAGCGGTTGTGAGCGGCCTTTGACCAAGACGATTAACGATTACCCTATCCGGGAGGCATGGCGCGGCTTGGAAAGGCAGCGAGAGGTAAGAGCCGATGGATAGGCATCCGCATTATCCCACCGGCCGACTCTAGGGAATCCTGCCGGATTGCCATAGATGAATCGATTGATGGTTTGGAGTGGAAGATGTATGACTGTAAGTCGGATGAATCAGGCACCTTAGCGATAATCAGAATCCCCTTGGTCTACAGCGAAGAAGCAACCAGCAGATTGAACCAATCAGAGCGGATATCTACTGTAACCAAGTCGGGGAAAATCAGACTGGTTCGCGAGAGGATGGGTATCAATCAGTCGGAATAATCCAATCGAATCTTCCCACTTCATCAGTAATGCTGACTTCTCCCGAATTCTCAATCTCCAATCTTCCCTTCTTGTCTATTCCGACAACCCTCGAATCTCCATCGTTGGAATCGATTAGGACTCCCCTAGAAAGGCTGTTCGCCAATCCTCTCCATGAGATTCTCACAAGTTCATCCATCCTCATCGAAGGTACCTTCTCATGTTGCTCGAAAAGCGAAGCCAAAGATGAGTCAACGAGTTTGAATATCTCCATCAATTCATATTCCTCTAATGTTTCTCTCCAACCTGTCACAGTGATTCCATCTATCATGGATGAGTCTCTGTTGATTCCAATTCCTACTCTGATTGCAGACTCCGATGTCGAACCTTCTACTAGGATGCCACCTAGTTTGGACCCATCCTTGGTAATCAGGTCGTTCGGCCATTTGCAGTGACACCCTAGGGCCGAACTAACCACAGAACCAATCGAAGTCTGTAGTAGCCCTGGCTCTAACCCGTATGATTGAGTGATTGGTATCACCCAAGTGCAGGCCAAGCCACCAGGGGTAGTCTCCCATCTAGAACCTCTGCGCCCACGCCCACTAGACTGATTTTTCGCGAGTAGCCTCCCCCATTTAGAAGAATCCAGATTTTTCGCCTCATCCATGGTGGAATCACATTCCTCCATTATGACAGGACTACTGCCGCCAGCAGGCCGCCAATAACAGCTTACATCAAGTCTCTCTTCACCAAGCCTCAGAGACTTCAGGACTCGCCTAGCCCAACCAGCCTTTAGCCAGGACTCCGGTTTGCTAGGACTAACTGGATCGGTGCGATGCAGCAATACGACTACACAGTCATCCGCGGTTTCCGATTCGGCGATTAGTTCAAGCAGCTTATCGGACCATCCTTCCGGGATGTCGAGCATCGAGGCATCCTCCATAGGCTCAAGACTCCCATCTAGGCCAGGCTCGAGATATGGCAGGTTCCACACGACCAGTTCAGCACCATCAGGTAATAGCCAACCGGGCTCGCCAATACCACCTTCAGTTACGGATATCATACCAGTTAGTCTTGCAGAATCTGCGTTTCCCCGTGTCGCTGCAACGGCCATTGGATTCACATCACAACTCTCAACTCTCCACCCTAGACTGGCCAATGTCATCGAAACAGCACCGCTACCACAACCAATCTCAACCGCCAGTCCAGAGTGTTCTAGTAAGCTCGTTAAGGCCTCTGCAAGCAGGTAGGTATCTTCGCGAGGAGGGTAGACAGTATCAGGAATCAGGAGTTCCCAATCATCCTTACCAAAGTGGAATAAGACTCGATTTTTTCGGGCCAATGACCCCGCCTCAATGTCATCGGAACCCGGAGTCATGACTCCGAACAGGCGATGAATCTGAAAACCTTTATTCGGACCAGCCTACAAGCATTCCATGTCCCCCAGCCCCTTTGGGGGGTAATCGCTGCCCTGCGTAGCCTCGCTTCTGCCAATGGTAATCTTTTTGAAGCGACCTACGGTCGCAGGAAGGCCCAGCATACGCTATGGGCCTGTAGCTTAGTCAGGTAGAGCGCCGGGCTTTTAACCCGGTGGCCGGGGGTTCGAATCCCCTCAGGCCCGCCTGATATGGCTTCAGGACCACGTTTTCTGGGTCAAAGGGGGCGTAAAATGGCAGTGAAGAGTTCAACCAAAAAGCGCCTGATGGAACTTGGCATCTCTGAGCCCCATGCCCATCGTCTCGCAGATGACGCCAATATGGACGCAATCAAGAGAATGACAGTCGAACAAGTCGCCAAGAAACTTGAGCTGGAGATGGAGAGTCAGGATCTCGAGAACGTAATGGCAGTTATCAGGGAGCAGATTAACTCGAGGAAGAGGACGAGGACAGGGAGAATCACGCTCTCAAGAAAAGCAATCCTCGATTCTGACATCCCGACGGGCGAAGACAGGTTCAACGTCCTGAATCACATTCTAGTCCCTCACCATGAGTTGGTTCCAGTAGAGGAGGAAGAGTCCTCTCTGGCTCCTTGGGATATGCTGGTGAGCAATTCCGATGGGACTACAAGGCTGGCCAAAGAGCTCCTGCCGAAGATCCTAATCACAGACCCAGCCATTCAAGCAATCAAGGAATCCGTGGAAATCGAGAATGATGATCTTCCGGCGGGCTGGTTGACAAACAGAATTGTCAGAATTGTAAGGTATAGCCGTTCAGCTGGTTCTAGCACTGCATTCAGGCTGATCGTGGAGAGCGCATGAGGTGATACGTTGAAGGAGATAGTTGAGAGTTATTTCAGACAGAGAAGCCTAGTCAATCACCAGTTGATGTCCTACAATGACTGCATTCCCTCTGGAGATGGAAGACTCAGTAGGATGGAGAAGATAGTCAGATCCATTCGTATTGGGACTGATGATCCTGTAGAGGATCTCCCAGGCGGAGAGAGCGCAGGGGGCTGCATCAAACTCGATGTACTCGACAAGGAGATTATTGTTCGACTGAAAGGCATCCGACTCGGAAGGCCTACGATTAGGGAGGCGAACGGTGCAGAGCACCCCGCAACACCGCTCGAGTGTAGAATCAGGAAACTGACCTACTTCTCTCCCGTTTACATGGATTTCCGGATTTACCGTGATGACATTCCTTCAGCAAGCCCAGATGGAGACCTTGGCTACATAGAAGAGGAAGGCGTTCACATTGGTAACCTACCAATCATGGTTCGCTCGGCTAGGTGTAACCTGCACGCCGATCACATCGACGAGAATAGGAAACTCTCACCTCAGACATCTGCTGAGGATGCAGAGCATCTAGCACAGTTGCTCCGCAAAGCCGGCGAGGATCCCCTCGACCCCGGCGGATACTTCATCATCAACGGAACCGAGAGGGTCCTAATCTCGATGGAAGACTTAGCTCCCAACAGAGTTACCGTCGAGAAGAACAAGAAGTATGCTCACGATACCGAGGTAGCGAAGATTTTCTCGCAGCGAGATGGTGTTCGCAAGCCAATCAACATCGAGAAGCGTCGAGATGGTATGCTGATGGTGAAGATTCCCAGTGCTGGAACCACTGCCATACCCGTCGTATTGCTGATGCGTGCTTTGGGAATGAGCAACGACCGCGAGATTTTCGCTTCAATAGCCGGACCTGTAGATGCGATGAAGTACACCGTAGCAAATCTCAACGACGTCAAGGATAACGAGGAGTACGGCGTCGAGACCGAGGAGGAAGCCATACTGTGGCTCGAGAAGAAGTTCGCCGCCGGACAGCAGAAGGAGTACAGAGAGACTCGTATCCAGAACCTTCTGGACAAGGAGTTACTACCACATCTGGGTGACTCGGATGAGCACCGCCAGAAGAAGTCGATTTTCCTCGGAAGAATCGTCAGACAGGTTCTCGAGATGGCTATATCGGATCGCGACCCCAATGACAAGGATCACTATGCCAACAAGCGAGTCAGACTGGCTGGGGACCTGATGGAGGATCTATTCAGAGTCAGCCTACAGCAGCTCGCGAGGGATCTGAAGTACCAGTTGGAGAGGCACCACAACCGTAAGCGCGAGTTGAAAATCAACTCATGCCTGAGGCCCGATGTCCTGACCTCCAAGATTATGCACGCTCTAGCGACTGGTAACTGGGTAGGAGGACGCTCGGGAGTCAGTCAGCTACTCGACAGGACCACATACATCGCAGCCCTATCTCACATGAGAAGAGTCACCAGCCCTCTGGTGCGAAGCCAGCCTCACTTCGAGGCCCGGGATCTACACCCTACACAGTGGGGGAGATTATGCCCCAATGAGACACCAGAAGGGCAGAACTGCGGTCTGGTGAAGAACGCATCTCAGATGATTGACGTCTCCGAGGAAGTCCCAGAGGACGATGTCAAGGAGCTGCTGATGGAAGCGGGAGTGGACTCATCTCCTGAGCAGTGGGCGGACGGATCGAGAATCCACGTTAATGGTGACATCTTCGGCCTTCACAAGAGACCAATCAAACTCGTTCAGAGAATCAAGAGGAGCAGGCGCTCAGGCAGACTTAGGCCCGAGGTCAGCATCAGGCATGACACCGCAAACAGGGACGTTTTCATCAACACTGACAGAGGAAGAGTCCTCAGGCCCCTACTGGTAATCGAGCATGGCAGTTTGAATCTCAACAAGTTCCACCTCGATGGGCTGCGTTCGGGTGAGTTGACTTTCTCCGATCTGGTTTCCTCGGGAGTCATCGAATGGGTCGACGCAGAAGAGGAGGAGGATCTACTCGTCGCTCCTCGCCCCTTCGACATGCCTCTGATGTCTCCAGAGCACGGCAGACCAATCAATCCAGCTAAGGTAGAGTGGCTGAACTTGGGCGAGGAAGAGATTTCCGAGGCCAAGTTGAGGGCCGAGGTACAACTCTCTAACGGCACTACAGTTGTTGAGGAGTTCAGCCTGCCTTTGAATTACCATCAGGAAGACGTTGATAAACTCAAGAAGAAGGAGAAGAAGAACAACACAGTTCTAGGATACACGCACGTAGAGATAGACCCACA
>CAXEUQ010000058.1:0-5743 GCA_963999425.1 uncultured Candidatus Poseidoniales archaeon
CGCAGAGGAATTTTCCAGAGCGGGAGGAACTGGGATGATGCTGGTTCACAAACCCGCAATTCGCGGAAAATTACCTACTGATCTGGACGGATATCGTTCAGCCTATTCAGAGACACTTTCGATGGCCGAAGAGGTCAGGGATTCAGTCGGCCTCGAGGTCGGAGTTGTACTCGGCCCTCATCCTGTAGTCTGGGAACATCAGATTCAACAACTCGGTCTGGAAAGATCTACTGAATTACATCTAGAGGCAGTAGGTCTCGCACTCGAACATATCGAGGCAGGTGAAGCCAACTGCTTGGGCGAGGTCGGACGTCCACACTATCCGGTGGATCAGGATACTTGGACATCAGCAACCGACATGCTGCTTGAGATAATGAGGATGGCATCTTCGACTAAATGCTCGATTCAACTCCATGTCGAAAGTAACGGCGAGGCCACTTGCAGAGAGCTTGCTGGAATGTGTGACAGGACAGGTCTTCCTCGCGACCGTGCAATCAGACATTATGCTCCATCTGATGTTAGTCCAGAGTTCACACATGGAATGGCAGCAACTGTAAGTGTTGGCCAAGGCAGCATCGAGGGCCTAACGAGTACCGCTACTTTACAGTCCTCTCCGTGGGGGATGGAGACCGACTTCTTAGATGACTCAGATAGACCTGGAGCAGTTTTAGGCCCGAAGACAATACCCAAGAGAACTCACGAACTATGTTCGGCGTTGCTCCAACAGGGTTGGGAAGAAGACGATGTAATAGGTCTGATGAACTCAATTCACAGAGACTGGCCAGATAGTCTGTACTCCGTTCCTTAGGCCATTGACTCCAGTTTCTGATCAGGGAGGATGAACAGCAGCCCTCCCAAGGCGAACAAGACCAAAGTCAAGGCAAAGCCTTGGAAATCTCCCAGTGGGACCTCATATCCAATCTCGGATAGACTCATCCTCCACAACGGTCCGTTGATGGGCATGAACACAAGCATCAGGGCTACCCCCAACTTCTGTCTTGCTCGCACAACTCCTCGATTGCACTCGCATAGATGAACCGAACGCTTGCATAATCTGGTGCGCCCGCCGGGATTCGAACCCAGGATATGAGGTTGGAAACCTCAGGTGATAACCAGACTTCACTACAGGCGCGGTACATCTGCGAACCAAGACCTCCACTAAACCGATTCGGTCTGAAAAACTACCAAGTGAAGCATTCAAACGCGCCCCTCCTCACGGAGGGGCGTATGTCGATTGGCCCGGTCAAGTCGATTAGTAGGGATGAGTCCGACACTATCGACGACAAACAAGTCGTAGGCCGTAAAATTTGGAGGATTGTGCCATATGTCAAACGCTACTGGAGACGTGCTCTGGGCGGCGTAGCAGCAAACGCAGCAGCCAGAGCCTTTGATCTGATTCCGTTCGTTGCTATCGGAATGGCAGCCGACTACTATCAGAGTGGGAAGTATACCAGCTCCTTCATCGAATCATTCGTCAATTCAAGCAGCCTGCCTTCACCCGAAATCGGATTCGGCCTGCTCATACTAATCTCATTCGCATTCCTAGCTGTCTTCCAAGGACTCAGCGAGTTTCTCTGGCAGTCGACAGCGTACAAGGTGCAGCATGACATAAGGATGGATGCCACTGCCAGCCTGATGGCGATGGAGGCCTCGTATTTCGAGACTAGACAGACAGGGAACCTGATGGCTGTACTTTCAGCAGACGTAGCACAACTCGAGGACATAGTCTCTGACTCTTCTACATCGATGATTCGCATCTTCATCACCTTCACCACCGCCTTCGCAATCATGGCTTGGATGTCCCCTACTCTAGCACTGATTCTGGGAATTCCCCTGATTCTTGTCATCCCGATGGTAGTGTGGTTCTCTACGAGAGTTCAGCGCAGGTATCGCAAGCAGAGAGAGAGCACAGGAGGAATCGTCTCAATCCTCGAGAACGTGCTGTCCGGAATAGTCACTGTTCAGGCCTACAATGCAGGCGGATTCGAACTCTCTAGAGTCGAGAGTGAGAGTGGCGAATACAGGGATCAGGCCATCCATGCAGCCAACCTGAGGAACCGATTTATCCCCGGCATCTACGTAGTCGCCGGACTATCCTTCGGATTATTGGTCTCTGCAGGCGGATGGCTGATGGAGTCTGGCGAGATTACCGTGGGCCAATTCGTCACCTTCCTGCTAATCTCGACGCGCATGACCATGCCGATGTTCATCCTCGGCATGCTTCTCAACCAACTGCAGCGCGGAGAGGCCGCTTCCAAGAGGGTGTTCGCGATAATCGACCTTGAGCCCACAATATATGACAAGGAGGATGCCATTCCACTTGAGAATCCCATCACCTCAATCACCTTCGAAGATGT
The DNA here is from genome assembly GCA_963999425.1 of uncultured Candidatus Poseidoniales archaeon. Classification (GTDB taxonomy): domain Archaea; phylum Thermoplasmatota; class Poseidoniia; order Poseidoniales; family Thalassarchaeaceae; genus Thalassarchaeum. Next base: position 2,358 of record CAXEUQ010000058.1, read on the forward strand.
CACTTTCGCTTACCCTACATCTGAATCAAACGTTCTGAACGGAATCACATTCTCGGCTTCCTCGGGAGAGTTCCTCGGAGTCATGGGCCACACCGGTGCGGGCAAGAGCACTATTCTGAAACTCGTCGAGAGATTCTACGAACCGCAACTCGGGACCGTGAAGATTAACGGGATAGACATCAACAACTTTGTAATCGAGACTGTAAGGGATCGGATTGGCTTCGTCAGTCAGGATCCATTCCTATTCTACGGTGATGTGAGGTCGAATGTGGCATATGCACGCGAGGCTCAAGACGAGGAGATCCAGAGGGCGCTAGAGATAGCGGGAGCTTGGGAATTCGTCTCTCAGTTGTCCGAAGGAATCGATACCATGGTAGGGGACAGAGGAGTGATGCTGTCAGGAGGACAGAGGGCCAGAATCGCTCTTGCCAGAGCCTTGCTCAAGGATCCTGACCTGCTGATTCTCGACGAGGCTTCAGCAGCGTTGGATGCCGAGACCGAGAAGAGAATCCAGATGTCCCTGTTTGGAGGTTCCAACGGAGACTCCAAGAGAATCACAATCGCGGTCGCACACCGTCTGGCTACAATACGAAACGCAGATGAGATTGTTGCGATGGTAGACGGAGCAATCGTAGAGAGAGGTTCCCACTCAGAACTTCTCTCCAATGAAAATGTGTACGCCTCTCAGTGGTCTATTCAGACCGGGGAGCTCGGTGCTTCCGAAGCGTGAACTACTCTCTCGACCTATCGTCGATCTGCATTCCAGGATTTCCGGTGAATATTCTCCACCGGCCTCTCAGCACACCGATTCCATAACCCCAGTGCAGCGCGAATGTCACGATTGGAGAGAGGAAGACCGTGGCAATGTTACGGTTAGGCGAGTTGCCGGTGGCAGAGCCGTACCAGGCAATCACATTGTACAGAGCGATGAGCCAAGGTAGGGCCAACACACCCAGTCTCTCCAGTCCCAATTCCATAGCGCTCAGTGAGAAGTCCCACCAAGGGGATTCAAGGCCGCCGTTCTGAGAGCCCCAGTAGAAGGCAGCGAAGGCTGCAATGACAATCGGCGGGAAGAGCGCTACCATGACATGGCTCCATGCGCGCAACTCAGGATGCTGGTTGCTGGCCAGAGTCCTCACCAAGCCGTAATTCGAAATTTGCTTCCTAACTCGAGACAGATTCCTCCTGCGGTGCCACATCACTGCTGACCTGTCGGTCCACAGACGGTGACCCGCACTCCTAATCAGATAATCTAGCAAAACGTCCTCGGCCCCAATGCTGCCCTCGGGGAAGCCGCCTATCTCCTTGAGAACTGAGCGCCTGTAAGAGGAGTTCACTCCGGGGAGTTGCTCGACTTCCTGTAGTTCTGACTCACCCCTCTTGCCGTAGTTGGTACCAGCCGTGAAGATACGACTACAGAAGCTTACATCGATAACCTGCTGCTGAAGCGTCGAGTGCTCTGGCGGGCCGAAGTTAGGGCCACCTACACCGGCGACTTCGGGGCGCTCAAACCAGCGACTCAGTCGAGAGACCCATTCCTCCGGGACAATCACATCGTCATCAGTAAACATCACCAACTCCGAATCGGTCGCGGCAAGAGCGACGTTGCATGCATCCGCACGAGTCCTAGAACCCTGATCGTCGATGAAACGAATGCCTCTGGACTCGGCTTCCTTCCTGCCCGGATCACTGCTCGGACCTACAACGACTACCTCAAGAGGTCCGAAGTAGTCTTGAGACTGCAGACCGTCAAGAACGATGCCAAGCTCGTCGGAGTTCCCCACGCTCGGGATGATGACGCAGACCGAGCGACTCATGGCCCGCGGCCATAGTAGACCCTCAAGAGTTCATAGGTCAGTCGTTAGTGACTCTGGGGGCTAGGAAGTAGGTCCAACTGGCACCACCGTCATTACTGCTCCAGTCCAGTCTCAGTGGGTACTTGTCTTGGAACCTGACTTGGACATCGCTGGCTAGCCCACTTGCTAATTTTCGAGTCAATGGGTCGAGGAACTGCAGGCTGTATGTACCCTGAGTTGGTGAGGGACAGGTCAACTCGCTGAGTTCACCAGATTCGAAACTCACATTCACTCCTTCTCCCGCTTCGACAGTAACGCTGACCCGCATCTCCTTGCTATCCAAGCTCAAATCGACCAACTCTCCCACGAACTTAGCAGCACGAAGGGAACGACTCAACTTCTCAGCGTCAATTGTTGCACTGCAATCGAAATCTAGCACTGGCAACTTGGGGTCGGACATCGAGTTAGTATCCAGCCCCCTGAGGATTCTGTGGACTTGGCCGACTCTGACATTGACCGCGCCTACCGCGTCGTCATAGTCTATTTCGACGAGATCGGAAGGCCCGGCGAGAGTCAGTAGGTCTCTGAGTTTGCCGAGCTCCAAGCCAATTTCGACAGGCTCGCACTCGTAGGTTTCGAAGCATGCGTCTGAGATGGTGGCCGAGAGCAGAGCTACGTGAGAACCATCCACCACATTCACTGTGAGTCCTTTCTCACCCCAACTCATCTTGGCTTCCTCGGTGAGGACAGAGAGAAGATCGACTATCTCCCTCATCAGTTGTGTGTTTGCTGTGACTCTGAGCATCAATTCACCCCGGCTGTTTCGTATTCTAGTATCGGAGGTCTTTCATCCTTCGCGGCACACCTTCGGGCGCCTATTGGTACTCCCTGAACTTCTTACCACAATTTTTGCACGTGCAAATTTTAGTTTCGGGTTCATCCGAACTCCTCGTCTGCATCAGAACTACAAAAATTTCGTTCTCATCGCATTCAGGACACCTAATGTCACCTACTCTCAGAACTCCTTTCCCTTCCTCTTCTTCTACCACCTCGGTGAGGTGCTTCAGCGACTTCTCCGAGCCCGATGCAGTTGCGTTCGCAAGATCGATGGTCTCACCAGTCATCGGATCGGTGAAGGTACCACCAGTTCCGTCATCACCGCTCAGGGGGCCCTCGTACCCGCACTTGTAGTTCGGGCACTTGATATTACCAGAGGAATCGGGGTACGAGAGTGCGCCGCAATTAGGACAGAACATCTTCCTCAAACCCTAGTCGGGACTCGACCAACCGAACAGGGACAATCCAACCGTCTATTCAACTATTCTATGATTTGGCTTCCCTAGGGCCTCACAGAGCGATTGCAACCGCACCGTTCAAGCCTCACAGCGCTGCCCGACATATGTGAGACTACATTACGATTGGAGGATGGCCCGCGTGGTCGACGACAATGCAAACATCGTCGATGAGATTCTCTGGTCATCCAAGCGTTCAGTTGGAGCCCTAACTAACCGACTCGAGAAGCTTCAGTCCGGAGCATTGAGTCCTGAGGCAAGGACTCTCGCTGATAGATTCCCAGATGCACTTCCAGAC
>CAXEUQ010000059.1:0-5735 GCA_963999425.1 uncultured Candidatus Poseidoniales archaeon
GAAGGCACTCAACCTGATGGACCATCTCTCATCAAATCCCAAGGATCTGCATAATCGCAGACAATTGGCTCTTTGTGAATCTAAGATTAGGAGACTGGCAAGATACTACATCGGAACCGGCAGGCTCCCACAAGACTGGATCTACAAGCAGAATCAACTCCGACTGATGGTCGAGTGATTCGGCGCAGAGGATTTGTACTGCTAGTGTGTAGCGGATTCATGCACACGCTTCTGGGAGCAGAACCACTCTCCGAGGTCGCCGACCTGCTCTCTAGTGCCGCTGACTCGATTCGGACTAGTTCAGCCCCTATTCTGCTATTGGCAGCCCCATCCCTACAAGGTGCTCTTGCTGTAGCACCAATAGAAGCGGCCCTGTTGGATTCTGGCTTGCCATACAGGAGGCGATTCAGACTCGAATCCCCCACCAAACCTCCTTGGATCCACATCCTAGGACCAGGAGAATACAGTGGCCCTAAATTGTCGAATAATCCCTTAACATTGTCAATATCTGGGATTGTAGTCGATGGCCTCACAGGACATCAGGGAGATTCCAGAAAGGGACCGCTCACTGCAGTTGCTCAGGCACATGCTCTAGCAGAGGCCATCTCGCCACAGGGACCTAGGACACGACGTCTCAGGCCATGGGCGATTTCAGGGAATTGGCTGCACTCTGCATTAGACACTACTTACGACCCTGTATTTACTGCCCTCAGGGACACCTTGGTTGAGGATGGCTCAATCAGAGTAATTCCTCTGCCTGAGGTGGCGCATCCTAATGTCTCTCACAACAGTTGGATTGATGCAGAAGCTTTGACTGCAGTTTCGTCTAGATGGGAAACTCTGGATTTGGAAGGAAAAGCAAGGGCCTTGTCTCATTTGATGCGTCCGGCTCTGTCTCACAGCACACCCTCAACCGCTAGGGTGGAGGAGATTGGTTGGCATTGCGTTATGGGCCCGGGTTGGTCGACTGATCTGGCCGGGCAAATCGCTTCGGCAGCATCGTACTGGAAGAACAACACCGCTACAATCGCAGCTACGAAGGTAACCGATTCTCTACTCAGAGAAGGAGTCATTCCTCAATCCTGAGCATGTTCTCACAGCTTGGGCACTCCATCCTAAGGGGTCGCACGTCGGATTCTACAACCACCTTTGTGGAACATACTGGGCAGCGTATGCTTGGCCCCTTGGCTTGCTTAACCATCTTCTGTACCGTCTCATCTTTAGGCGATACCAAGGCGACTGGGAAAACCAGCAACACCGAAGCCAGAGATACCCCGAACACGATTGGCATAGGCATCCCTAGGACATAAATCACCAGAGCCAGACAGCCGAGAGTGACTACGGTCACCAAAGCAGGAAGACTCGTCCTACGCTTTGTCAAAGACATCGCGAATCCAATTCCAACAGAAAGGAACAGAACCGACATGGCCGCTCCGATTAACACACCATATAGGATAAATCCTGATGGCTGATATTCGACCCTGAAATCCAAGTCAGGATCAAGATCATCCTCCTCTATCGTGATCGCCTCAAGCACTATCCATCTGCGATGCTTGTACTGAATCTCTTCCGAGGCCACTACACCTAGGTCTTCAAACAGAGTCGACTTCAACTCGGCACTCAATTCAATCTCGGTCCAATAATCATCCTGGGAAGCTCTGACGAAAGTCTCCACGAGAATCTGCCTCTCACCCTCGGATGAGTCGTAATTGTAAGAGGTGTCAATGGTTATGGTAATCGCATCGGCACTGAATGCCCTCGTAGCGCCCATATCTACCGTAATCTCACTCGGGCCCAGTTCTATCGGATTGACCCCTAACATCGCCTCAATCTCCAAGAACAGTCCATTCGACATGAACGAGCGCAGATTCGACGCTGAGCCCGTCAAGTGCCCTTGCAGCGCCAATAGTTCTGAATCATCGACTCTTCCATTGTGTCTGTCATCAGAAGGCACCGAGTCGGAATAGGAGTTGAGGTTACGCCACCAGCTGTTGGAGCCTAGACTCTGATTCCCGATGTTATCCAAACCCCATCGCATCCATTGGGACATAGAACCGTCGAATCTGATGATTGCCTCTCTTTGTACTTCATATCCGTCCCAGACAGCGTTGATTTCCAGATCCAATGTCGAACCTCCTGTTCTCAAAGGCTCATTGGCCGGGTACCATCCTCCAGTTTCACCATCATCTTCCCCGATGTCGATGTCATGACTCTTGGATTCGGTGATTTGCAGACCATCCTGAGGACTAAGGTGAAAATCTACGTTGATAGTACCAGACTCAAAATCCTCAGGCGCCTCCCAGAAGAAGGTGACTTCCACCCCTCCCTCGACTCCTGTCGCAATCGGCATCTGGCTGACTTGAGAGCCCCCTACCGAAATTCCACCAGTAGATCCTGACCACATCCTGTCATCAAAGCCCGACTTCAAGACTATGGGTAAGTATACCAGATTACCCAAGACGCTGGCATCCTTCATCTCGATATCAACCAGAGGGAAACGCATCGAGATGTGGGCATCATGTGCTTCAGATCCCCATAGAAACCTGACTCCGGCATCATCACCAGGTTGCGAGAACATCAGGTTCCTGACAGTCAGGGAGATTTGGACCCTGTCTCCATCGCTGACCTGACCTGAGCCGACGTCGACACTGACCTGAAGAGATCCGGAACCAGATAGGAACGGGTTCAGACCTCCATCTCCGTCATAGAAAGAACCACCAATTCTGACCTCGAGGGTCGAGTTGATGGTTACACCCGCGGCACCCTCGACCTCGTAGGGGATGGTGAAGTCCCAAGTCGAGTTCTCATAATCACCTTCAGTCCCCCACGTGACTTCCCAAGTGCCGATTTTGATTTCACTTAGGATTGATGGCGTCACCAATGTAGATTGCGAATCCGAGGAATCACTTTCCAAATCCTCTTGGAAAGGAGTGAGGGCCCCGTCATCGGCCTCTCCCATCAAGTATAGTCGAAAATCAGTCGAATTGCAGCAGGTGACTTCTCCTTGGGCAGATGCTACTAGTGGAGTCACGCTCATCACTAGCAGTACAGAAACCAGAGTCATCGCACGCAACCGCGCTGCATCCATCGGACCGCGTGGCCAGTCTGCATCCCTTCAATGCGACGCATACTTGGAGTTCTACCGACGGTATTCGTACGAATGCGCGAAATCGCTAGGAATGAAGCCATACAAGCGACGCTGGACCATCATCTGAGATTGCCTCTAATCTCGCGAAACCCACTCTCTCTAGTTGATACACCTCTCCGACAGTTAAATCGAAATCTTCGATCAATCCATCGATAGCATCAATCTCATCTCCTCGAGGAATCCGCAGAACAGCCTCACGAGCCATCCTCGCTGGAATCCACTGGACTATCGGGCGGTCATCCGATTTGTCGTAGGACTCTACAGTAGCATTAATTCCGGAGATTCTGATGTCTGCGAATTCCTTCAGTCTCAGGTTGCTAGTTCTAGAATCAGAATCCTGAATGTAGATGGAGTTCTTGACATTCCAACTCCGGAATCCTGGAATCTCTCCATCGGGATGCCTAGGTGCCTCGACAACTCCCGACTTGTGACCTGATAACTCCAATCTGACCGGCGAAGCCACGAAACTACGACGCTGGGCCACCGCATCTATCGCACTCGAATTCATTGACTCAATGGTCTGCATCGACACTGAGATATCCTTCTGCGTGACTCCCAGTTCAATCCAGAAGTCCCTTAGAGCCCGAGCGGCGAATCCCCTGCGCCTGAGCGATTGAATAGTGGGCAGTCGCAGATCCCCCCAGCCCTCTCGCTCCCCGTCTTCAATCGAAGCTCGCATCGACGAAGTAGAGAATCCCCCAAATTCGTGGACCTTCACTCTGCCCCAGTATACAGTCTCGGGGTAATCCCATCCCAGTTTCTCATACAGCAGTGTCTGCTTCCTAGTACTGTCCATCAGATCCTTGCCTCGCACGATGTGAGTGACTCCTTGCGCGTGGTCCTCCACGGCACTTTGGAAATCCAGAAGAGGCCAGACCCGGTATGTTTCACCCACCATTGGATGAGGCGTTTGCTGTATCCTCAGAGCAGGCCAGTCCCTCAGGGCCGGGTTCGGTAGCGACATATCTGTCCTGACTCTAACTACTGCTTCACCCTCACCGAATGTCCCATCGTTCATTGATTCCCAATCTACTAGGTTAGAAGATGCATCCTTAGAGCGACAGGGGCAATTCTCCTTCGATTCCCTGTATACTCTGAATTCATCCGCAGGACATCTACAGACATAGCAATGCCCTTGTGATATCAGACTCTGTGCATGCTCAAGATATACGGGCATCCTATCGCTCGCCCTGAGGATGATATCTGCTGGTCTGCCAGCAAGCCACTCGTACTCATCCTCTATCCATTGGTAAGCAGAGGGAAGAGGAGGTTTGACTCTAGTGTCGGTATCATCGAAACGCAAAACGACTTTCCCTTCGTACATCTTTGCGTACTCGGAGTTGATTACCACTCCTCGAGAGTGACCTAGAGATAGAGGGCCGTTCGGATTAGGTGCGAATCTGAGGACTACCGCCGAGGTATCTCCGGGCAATTCCTTCAACCCCTCCACCTTTCGATGCTTCTCCCTTTCGAGAGCATCCGGGGCAGACCGTTCAAGTTCAGCCCTGACTGCATCTAACCCATCCGCTTGAGCCAGAGCGTTTGCGGCAGAGACCTCGTTTGCGACAATCCCCATCAATCGTTTGGCCTCGGGCCTGAGATCTGCCCTCTCTGACAACAGTCTACCTAACACACTGCCAGCCTGTCCAGCCCCGTGGTATTCCAAAGCGTTCTGAAGAGCGAACTTTCGTACTGCGGCTACCACATCGGCACTCCAGCCATCACTTTCGGCCATGATAACAGGTCCGACCGCGTAAGTGCAGCATTTCACGCTTCGCTCGCTCACCACTCGTCAAGCATCGTTTGTCGTACTGCACTTTGGTCTTCGGACCTAGTCGGTACAGGGGTGCCATGAACATCCATCCAGAAATCTGAAACTGTGGACCAACTCCATCTCAAATCTTTGTGAGGCAGATTACCAGATACTAGTTTCTTCACCGCATCTCTTGTTACTCTGTCAGATGGGTATCCCGAACCGATTGCAAATCCTAATTCCTTCTCGATTCTAACAATCTCTCTATCTCTGCTAACCTTTGCAATGATACTTGCCGCTCCAGTTACTGGGTCTATTGAGTCCATTGCATGCCGTGAATCTATCTCCCAATTCGTCCATCCTTGCCCCAATCTAGCAGCAATTCTTCTTGAGAATCGTGACTCGTTGACATCACAGGAATCGAGCATAAGAATTCCATCATCTGCGTTGTCAGAAGCGGCCTCAATGGCCTCAGCGAACAATTCTGTTTCCAGCCTATTTAGGTCCGAATGCAAGCTATTTGAGTCGATTCTAGAAGGCTCGCAAATCACAATGCCAATCTTCCATCCTCTCAATTTGGCATATTCTCTAATTTTCTCTCCAACCTCTTCTCGTTTCTTTGCCGACAATCGCTTTGAATCTCTTGCTCCGATATCGCGCAATGTACTGCAATCTGAATCCGGTATGCAAAGCGCACACACAACCAACGGTCCGATTACAGGCCCTCTTCCTGCTTCATCCACACCGATTATTGTACGAGTCATATCTCTAGGTCGAAGTCGGTCGGGCTATCATCATCTCTACGTTTCTTGGGAACGACCCTTCGATTCTCTG
>CAXEUQ010000060.1:0-5707 GCA_963999425.1 uncultured Candidatus Poseidoniales archaeon
GGCCAAGGGGCATTCTGACAAACTTCTCGATATGCCCCTCTCAGAGGCCGTAATCATCCATTCCGCCACCGGAGCAGCACTAGGTGGCATGAGGCCGATGGCCGAGATCCAGTTCGGAGGTTTTGCTGCTTTGGCCATGAACGCCCTAATCAACAACGCAGCGCAACTACGCTGGCGCTGGGGTGCGGATGTTCCCCTGACGGTTCGGATACCTCTGGGAGGAAAGACCCGGAGTGGACCGTATCACGCTAACATGATTGAATCCTGGTTCCTCAATGATCCAGGCCTAGTAATGGTCTTCCCGAGCACTCCTCAAGATGCCTACGACCTTCTCGTCGAAGCACATGCTCTCGATGACCCGGTAATCTACCTCGAGCACATCGGTTTGTACGGCCTGAGAGGTGGCGTGACAGGCTGGGGGGAGTCAATCAACCAAGTTGTCGACCGAGAATCCGTTCACGAGAGGCTGGCTAGAGGCGAGAGTTCGATTGGAAGTGCGAGGGTTGTGAGAGGCGGCAAGGACCTGACGATTGTAACCTGGGGTGCCATGGTCCACGTCGCCCTGAAGGCAGCTGCCAGTGCTGCGAAGACGGGGGTTGAGGTTGAGGTCGTCGACCTTCGGACGATTTCGCCCTTCGATGCGAGGACTTGCGTGGACTCGGTGATGCGAACAGGCAGGTTGCTCGTCCTGCAGGAAGCACAGTGGACGGGTGGACTCGGAAACACGGTTAGCAGCAGAATCATGGAGGAAGCGTTCTGGTGCTTGGAGGTCCCACCGGTGGTCATCGGTGCCTTAGACACGCCAGTGCCGTTCTCTCCTACTCTGGAGGACCACACGATGCCCACCGCTGAGTTGGTCTACAGGCATATCGAGAGAATGTGCTTGTGAGGCAATACCGGTCAACCAAACGGTCATGAGCGGGCCTTGTCCCGCTCGCAATCATGGAAGGCATCGCTGATGGTCCTCTGATCCTCATCGGATTCGCCCTGCTGATGCTAGGCGGCGAGTTCGTGGTGCAAGGCGCGGTCACAATCGCTGGAAGGCTCCGAGTGCCGCCCCTGCTGGTAGGCTTCACCATAGTCGCCGTAGGCACCTCGCTTCCAGAACTGGCCGTCGCGTTGGAGGCTGTGAGGACTGATGCCGACGAGATTGCCGTCGGAGGAGTCTTGGGCTCAAACGTGGCCAATGTGATGCTCGTGCTTGGTACTGCAGCCATACTTGGCGCGGCCTCAGACACTGGCAAGGGAGTCAGACGTGATGCGGCCGCGGTGGCTGCTGCTACAGTCATACTGCTGATCGCTGTTATGTTGGGAGAGATTACCCGGATTTTCGGAATCGTGATGCTGGTGGGTCTCGTCGTCTACTATGTCTATTCCTACAGAAAGTCGAAGGTAGAAGGAACCGATGTGGAGGACAGCGATACCTGGCTGCCCGACTACATGCTGATGGCCATCCCCGCTACCGCGCTTGGAGGTTGGATGATTTGGAACGGGGCTGAGATGTTGGTCGGTGGAGCAACCGGGCTGGCTAGCTCCTATGGCATACCAGAATCGGTCGTCGGCCTATCTGTCGTCGCTCTTGGAACATCTCTTCCAGAGCTCGCAGTCACACTGGTGGCTGGCCTTCGCGGACAGGGCGGAGTGGCTGTTGGCAACGTTCTAGGGTCCAATGTGATGAATATCCTCGGTATACTCGGTTTCGCAGCTACCTACTCAGGTGGCCTCATCGTGGCCCCGGAGTTCGCACAGCGTGATATCTGGGTGGTCATCCTAACCTCGGGCTTAATCGTGGCCATGCTATTCTATGAGCGCGAGATAGGCAAGAAACTGGGATTCGGGATGGTGTTGGGGTATCTGTCCTACATGACTCTGCTATACATCTAGTCGGTGCGAATCGCTAAGGGCGGGAGCCCGGTCCAAAGGCCATGGTCGACTTCGCGCTGTCGGAGGAGCAGGAGATGCTCCAGCAGATGGCCCGAGACTTCGCAGCATCTGAGATTCAACCAAATGCCGAAGAGTGGGACCGGGAGAGCAACTTCCCCCGCGATGCCATCAGGAAGGCACACGATTTGGGGCTTCTCACGGTCAAGATACCAGAGGAGTTCGGAGGCTTCGGAATGGGTTCCTTCGAAGAGGTGCTAATCTGTGAGGAATTCGGATGGGGAGACCCGGGCTTCGCCACCGCATGCGGCAGCACGATGCTAGCATCTTATCCAATCATCACCGGAGGGACTCATGACCAGAAGCAGCGCTACCTGTCGAAGGTAGCTGATGGTTGCATAGCCTCGTACTGTGTTACCGAGCCTGGAGCTGGGAGTGATGTCCAGTCCATCACCACCCAAGCTGTTAGTGACGGTGATGACTACATTATCAACGGCAGTAAGATGTGGATTACAGGCGCTGGGCATGCAGATTGGTTCTTCGTGCTCGCTTACACCGACCCCAGTGCCGGCTACAAGGGCATGAGCGGATTCATCGTCGATGCTAACAGCCCGGGTATAACTCTGGGCAAGAAGGAAGACAACATGGGCCAGAGATGTTCAGACACTAGGTCCGTCGACTTCGTCGACGTCAGGGTGCCTGCAGAGAACCTAATCGGCGAGAAGGAGAACGACGGTTGGATTAACGCAATGCGTGCCTTCGATCTCTCGAGACCCACCATTTCTGCTCACGCCGTGGGCAATGCGAGAGGTGCGATGGAGGAGTCCCTCCAGTACGCCAACGAGCGCAGCACCTTCGGCAAACCAATCTATCGTCACCAAGCAGTATCGTTCATGATCGCTGACATGGCTACCAAGATTGAGGCTGCTAGACTTCTGACTTGGAAGGCAGCGAAGAAGGCTGACTCCGGCGAGCGTAATACTCTCGAGGCGGCTCACGCCAAGCGCTTCGCAGCCGATATGGCGATGGAAGTCACTACCGACGCGGTTCAGGTATTCGGCGGCTACGGCTACTCGGAAGAGTACCCGGTCGCTCGCCGGATGCGCGGAGCAAAGGTCGTACAGATTTTCGAGGGTTCAAGCCAGATTCAACGTCTCATCATCGGTCGAGAGATTCTGGGCGACTCCTGAGGTTGGCATGGCCGGTGATATCGGCTGCGTGGTACTCGCCGCCGGATACAGCGAGAGGCTAGGTCGGCCAAAGGCTCTCCTTAGATTAGGTGAAGGTAATCTTACGGGGTGGCTCGTTGGTAGGCTACAGAGGCATGGACTGGACCCAGTGGTAGTGACCAATGAGGATCTGTTCGACGAATTGTTGGAAACGGCCGGATGCGATGTGATTTGCAATCCCGACCCAGAATCGGGCAGGACCGGGACGGTTCAGCTGGGCATCAGGAGGGTTGGGCTGGCTCCGGGCAGGAGGTTCCTTGTCGTCCCAATCGACCGGCCGGGATTCTCGGACTCTACTCTGTCCTCGTTATTGGCCGCTCAATCCACCGCTTGTCCATCCAGCGGAGGACGTGGTGGCCACCCGTTGCTGCTCTCAGAGCAGGATGCTACAAGAATACTGGAAGTAGCGCCCTCGGCTCCACTCAGAGACTTAGTCGAACCTGACAGGATGGAAGTCTCAGACCCACATCTGCATCTGAACATCGATACCCCGGATGACATCGAGCGACTGACTAAGGCTGCAGAGACTCTGTGAGCGAGGGGTATTCGCCCATCGCCCAGAGGAAAGCCAATCCAATGATTACCGCCGGGAGGGTGGTGTGAATGGTGGCCCAAATCGAGGCCACCTTATGCCGAACTAGCAGAGGGAATAGCGCATCACCATCTTGAGATATCGCATTGGCAACCAATGCGGGGAAGGAGATGATTCCCTCCACATAGGCAGATATGGCGATTATCTGCGGTCCACATCCCGGAATCAGCCCTACAGTGGCTGCTACGAGCACTGCACCGACTCCTGCTCCATGCTCGGCGAGGTCGGCTTCTGATATTCCCGATGCGATCATTCCGAACTCGAAGGCAAGGTATGCGATTAGTACCCAGAATGTGACGAACGCCGTCTCTGAGGCTGCGTGAACTAGAGTCTCGTCGAGAGAGTTCAACTTGTCCCCAATCGTAGCCTCAGTATCGTCACGCAGGAAGTTCTTCGCCGATATGTACAGAATGATTGAGAGAGAGGTGCCGATGAAGCCGACCCAAGTCACAATGCCATCCCGGGTCGTCGGGTCCCAGACCAGTTCGGGGGCGTACTCTGGATCTTGAGCATACCAAATCAGGAGCATTATGGCAAGGCATAGGCCGATTGCCGTCACTAACCACCAAACCCTGTATCCCTGATGCAAAATCTTGTAGCCCAGCCCGTCAGGAATCTCCCTCGGAAGATCCTCAATCACAGATCCTCTGCCCTCCATCTCTCTGGCTGCATCTTCTCCTAGGGGCTCGCCCGATCCGAACTTCGGACCGAGTCGGCCCAATGGAGACGATGGGGTCACTTCGAGAGAATCCACGCCATAGCCCCAAACCACTCCGACGATGAATGAGGTCGCGTGCACGGCGATGACTGGTGTGATGAATGCGGAATCTTGGAACACAGCCCCAATCAGCACGAATGCGGCATCGCCGAGTGTAGCAATCAGCGTCGCGATGACTGTACCGTAGGTGACGTATCCGCGCGCGTACATCGGCATCACGATGATAGCGCCACCGCAACCCGGAGTTAGGCCCATCATCGCTCCAATGACTGGCTGGATGCGCTTGTTCTCACGAATCCAGTTAACGAAGCGGCCAGCGGTGATGTACTGGAGCCAACTGAAAAGCAGCACCATGGCCGCTACGAAAACCGTCACTGCGAGGAAAGCATCTCGCATTGAGGCGACGATGATTTCGAGGATTTCGCCGGCGCTGACCTCAGACGACACGAGGTTGTGCCGAACAGATGGTCATATCAAAGTTGGTCGGAGTTATTGCAAGCGTAATCCCAAAGGCTCAGTAGCCGCTCGGGGTTTCGTGACAAAGGCGGTCCTGACTTGGGTTCTCGACATGCTCGAGCGTGGTCAGAGCGTAGCGATGGCCTCCGTAATAGAGGCCAGCGGCAGTGTCCCGGGCAAGCCAGGGGCCCGTATGGCAGTTACTGAGAAGGGGGCTAGATTCGGCACAGTAGGCGGAGCGGGACTGGAGTTGAAGGTCGAGAATGCGCTTAGAGGGATGCTCAACGGCGGCAGAGCGGAAGTTCGCCAAAAGGGTGGTAAGGTCGAGACATTCGTGCTCTACAAGGATGCGAAGGAACAAGAGGCGACACCTCTGGACAGTCTCTGCGGAGGCAGGGTCACAGTGTCGATGGAAGTGATTGACCCGGTTCCGCACGTCCTGATTGCCGGCGGCGGACACGTCGGTCGCTGCGTGGCCCTAGTCTGCGATACCCTAGGCTGGTCACACAGTGTCTTCGATGTCAGAGAGGACTATGCCGACGAGAATACGTATCCGTACGCTAGCGAATTGCATCCAAGCTCCGTTCATGGCTTCCTCAAAGAGGAGGATTCGGAGTCGCTCTCTAGGTTCTCAGACATCCTGCTTCTCGGGCACGACTGGTCGGTCGACCAGGACCTATTGCTCGGCCTACTCGCCAAGTCGGACGGGGCTCCTCGCCCGAGGATAGGAGCGATAGGTTCGAAGGTCAAGTGGAAGGCATTCAGAGAGGCGGCGATTACTCAGGGACTATCCGAAGGAGTGGTTGATTCGGTTAGGTGTCCAATTGGTCT
>CAXEUQ010000061.1:0-5689 GCA_963999425.1 uncultured Candidatus Poseidoniales archaeon
CTGATTTTTCACGACCAAGTCTGTGCTCACAAAGTCATCGTTGATTACAGCTCTTGGTTCGTCCAATCCTTGCGAGTTTAGAGGATTACCATCTGAATCGAAAATCTGTGCCGAGAAGTCGCGGCTCTCCAAAACATGCAAAGTAGCCCCCTCCAAGGTTTGTAGAGACGGGTCGCTGGTCGAGGAGGTGATGCATTCTAGATTCTGAGTGAAGCCGGCAGGAGGGAATCCATTGATGGCATCTGGAACTCTAATTCTGATAGGCATCGGAAGGAACTGGAGTCTGCTTAGCGGGTCCAGAGTGACCTGTGATGACTCGCTGTCTCCGATAGTTATCATCCACCTGTCCTCGGTCTCACAGGAGATTGAGTATTGAGTTGGTCCGTTACCTGTGTTCTTTATCGACAAAGTGAACACTGCCGTGTCACCAGGTTCGGCGCTAAGATCCTCAGTTCCGGCTACTATCGTATACAGGCCTTCTACGCGCTGAACCACTGCGCTCAGCCTGATGCTGTGCGATACGGTAGGGGCGTTTTTGTCATACAGGGTCAAATCGGAAACGAAGGTCCCAGGGAGAGCATATACGGCTTCAGATCCGCTACTGAGGTCAGTGTCCATATCTGACAGATTCAACGTCACAACAGTTCGATCCCCGGGTTGACCGTAGGGGGCGAGTGTCCAAGGGCCGGTCTCATTGAGTAGTTTCCACCATTCATCCTGTGGAGGGTACAGTATCCCATCATCGCCGAGTAGTTGAACGGGAGATATACTTAGGCCGACTGAAATCTCTGATGTTCCCTCGTTCCTCATTTCTAATTCGAAATGGAGCCAACTGGAATCTCTTGGATCGAGTGTTCTGGTCATCGCTTGGCTCAATTGAGCGGGGTTTGTAGGTAGGCTGCCATCCTCCATTAATGGAGTAAGCCTGACTCCGATTTGAGAGACATTTACCTCAATATGGTATCGATTGTTGTCGGAACCTGAGGACTCGTCGTTCAACTCTTGAACTACAGAAGTTGAGTCTAGCCTGAGTTCTAACTGGTGTGTCCCAGTGGTAGAAAATGAGTGGGGGAAAGAGACAGAATCCAGTAATCCACCCCCCAATGATGCTCTTGAGGAAGTGTGGATGATTGAGCCCGATGTCAAATCCTCGACTTCTATCGAATAGGTTCCAGTAGCTGCTGCTGCCTGATTCTTCCATGCGGCTTCGATTAGTATGGTATCTCCTTGCAGAGGGTTGTCAATCGAAGTCGACAATGAGCCTGCAAAGACTGAGAGGTCGGGATGACTAATCTCATTGCCTAGGCCAGAGAATACCATAGCGAAGTCCTGTATAGAACCCCCTGCATGACCTACGATAATCGACCAAGTACCTGATTGAGAACCTGCCGGGAGTCGGATCCTCTCAACGTTGTTCAAGCGGTCCCCAGAACCGCCCGGGGTGCTGAAACCAGATGCGAAATGGTTACCGAAGTAAGTCGTGCCGTCAGGAGATACGGCTCTGAGATCTAAATCGTTCACTAGGCGAGAGGCACTTTGATTGGCCACAGCGGAGCCTTCAGGGTCGTTCCACACGACGGTTACATCTAGGCCGTAGTTCCCATCGACGTCGAATGTGTAGACGAATGAATGGCCTGGCAGCAGCTCTCTTGAATAATCGTAAATCAAATTCAGATCCTGGCCAGAACTAGTCGGGAACAGAGTGTTGTCGAGATTCAATTGGCCCCAGCCCTCTGATGGATTAGGGATGTCACTTGCGCCTAGGTCATCTGCTCCGTTAATGATTAGGGCTCTAATCAAATCTGATCTGGGCTCACTGATCGATTTCTCTACACGCAGATACTGTCTGACCATTGTCGCTGCCCCGGCCGCAACTGGCGTAGCCATAGAAGAGCCGTTTAGTGTCATGTACAATGGTGTCTGTCCGTCAACATGAGTAGAGCTCGAGCACGATTCGCCCTCAGCCAATACGGCTTCTTGGGCACGAGCCGAGCATATTGCCACTCCAGGAGCAACAATGTCTGGCTTGATTCGCCCGTCGCTAGTTACTCCTTTTGATGAAAAGCCCGCCACAACTCCCTCTGGAGTGCTGTCAAAAGAACCAGTAGTGGATGCCCCCACGGTCAGCACGTTCTTGGCAGTACCTGGGGGGGTGACTCCGCCCGACCCTAGGTCGCCAGCAGAGAATAGCACTAGGAAGCGAGGATAGTCGGATACGAATGAGTCTGCGGATCTCGAGTCAGAACTGTAATCACCAGCCAGATTCAGGTTGCCCCAACTGTTGGTCTGAATCCTAGCATTATTATTCCACGAATGGCTGAACATCTCATACAGAGAGCCCCAGCGAGCAAGGACCCCTGATGAGTCGGCTTCTAGTTGATAGAAATGGAAGGTCGCCCCAGGTACCATGCCCTCCGAATCGGAGTCTCCTGAACCGTCACCTAACAGAGTCGCCGAAACGTGAGTCCCGTGGCCGCTGTTCGAGTCGGCGTGCGAGTTATCGGGACCGAACTCATCGTATATTGCACGGATTCGGTTCCCGAAGTCGCCATGGTCATCATCCAAACCGGTATCCGAGATTGCGAGGACTTCTCCCGATCCGTTCAGGGCTAGTCCTGAAGTTGTTCGGGCGTCTTGTATGCCGCCGATAACGCTGGCATTCGAGTTATGCACCGAGTACTGGGCTGCTGGGTCAATCCTGAGAATCCTGCCATCCATGGCTAGGATTGGAATCCACGCAGAGTCGACGTTCTTTGGCTGGCAGAGATGAGAGTCGCAGATTGCACGTTCAACTGAACTATGGGAGATAAGTTCCATGTCCTCAGATAGAGATTGTAAATCATCCTTGCCTAGGTCTGGGGTAGGAGTGATGTCCAAATCCACCCTAAGTCCCTGTAGACCTGCAATTGTAGACAAATATGGTGAGACTCTCCAAGCAATTGGTAACTCTCCAGCCCATCTGATTGAATCATCCGAAGACAGTTCCTCTACGACTTGATTATGGTTTTCAGAATCCAACCGGGCAATGACTGAGTACTCGGGAATGAAATCTAATACTTCCATTCCGGACTCCTCTAGCAAGCTCAACATGGCAGTCATATCGGAACTTGATGACTGGACCAACAGCAACCCAGTGCGCTCAAGAGCGAATGGGTCATACAGATTCTCTGGACCTAGGGGCACAGGGTCAACTAGGGGGTCAAACGGCCCGAAAGGTGATTGTAGCAGCCCAGTGATGGTACGAATCTCAAATATAGACTCTGTTGGACTGGCCCGAGTCCATTCCGGATGGGAATGGGATTGTACTCCATAATCAACTGACTGAGCCTCTAATTTCAGTGGCTCGGTCAGGACGGTTCCTCCTGTTGAAAGCAATAGAATGGGCAGGATTACTAGCACCCAGCGTGACCCATTCATGTTTCGGCGAGTCTAAGGGGGCTTTTTGACCATTGATGCTGAATGTATGGTCGACGCATCGCTATGGGATTACATCCCATAGTACCTAGAAATCGCATCGTCGGTTCTGCTAACTGATGTTCTCCAATCTGATTCTGAGCCAATCAGAGCACGAATGCAATCTATGTTCTCGGGGATGACGTCGCTTTCCTGATGGATGGCTTGGAAGTAGTACAGTCTGTCCCCGATTAGGCTGACGCCATCCTCCCAGACGAATACCTCATGCAAATCGCCCCACTTCCTGCCGATGTCTCTAGCCATCTCCATGACCTCGGCCGTGGTGGACAGGCGGTCTCCCGAGCCACTCATCAACAAGACTCTTGGAGTTCCTCTCCATAGTTCCAAAATTGACTCTGTAGTCATGCCGTGACCGCTTGGCAAATCAGCGATAATCGCGTGAACATGCATGATGGTGGTCGGGACTGCTACAGCTAGAGAGTTAATCTCTATCTCGGGCTTGACAGTCATCAGATCGGGGCCGTGGTGACTTGGGACTTTGAGAACGGGCTTGATTGCGTTGATGGGTCCCTTGCTTGAGTCCCCGGGGTCGGCTGCGCGCCTAATCATCGTGCATTCGACCTTGAGAGATCCACACGCCTCGAAGAGGGGGACCAAGGTGCGTGAAAGCCCGGTCGTATTGCACGAGACAACTCGAGTTCCATCTGCATCCAGATTAGCCTCGTGATTGGCGCACGAGGTATAGGACAAACCGGTCAAATCGTGCTTCTCCCCACCTTGGAAAATGTGCTTGATTCCTGCTGCTTTGTACTTTGAGAGATTTTCAGCTCCTCTCTTGCCGGGGGCGCAATCTACGACAACATCTGATGATGCGAGCAAATCTGACAGTCCGCCTTGGCATTCATAGCCACCTTCTGCGAAGGCTGCAATCCGGTCCGGGTCATCGTTAGTACAGTATAGTGGGAAACCCTTGCGGACTGCTAAGTCGCATCCGAAGCTAGGGCCAGTCTTGGTGACTCCGGCCACTACCATGTCGTCCTGTGCGTCTACTGCATCGGCGACTCTCTTGCCGATTGTTCCGAACCCATTTATCGCCACTCGGATCAAAACAGCGCCCCATTCGCCCCCTCAGGCACTCCGACGCCATTGACTGACCTCTATCAACATACCCTTGCTCCGAGAATCCGAATATGGCGTCTAAGCCTGAGTTGCTGGGCGTCTTGCCCGTCAGAGTCAAGACGGGTAGTATAGTGTCCGCTAAGGAGGAGCATGCGCGAGGTAACCGTGAAGAG
Source organism: uncultured Candidatus Poseidoniales archaeon (assembly GCA_963999425.1). Taxonomy (GTDB): domain Archaea; phylum Thermoplasmatota; class Poseidoniia; order Poseidoniales; family Thalassarchaeaceae; genus Thalassarchaeum. Next base: position 4,707 of record CAXEUQ010000061.1, read on the forward strand.
CATGAAACTCGCACGCGATTTGGACGGGATGCTAGATGAGGCTCTCGAGAGGGATCTGCTAATCAGAATCGGCTGGGGCAGAGGTGGAGATGAAAAGCCCAAGAGTGGCGAGATAGGTGCAGCGAGTCATCTTCCAGCGGATTCTAGGGTGCTTCTATTGGGAGATTTGGGGCAATGCGCTGGGGCCATGAACAACGGTGGCACATTCACCCTGCAGGGTTCGGCAGATTCCATGCTCGGGGCCTTTCAGCGTGATGGGCGCATCGTAGTAGAGAAGGACGCTGCGGAAAGAGTCGCCCACAATATGAGCGGTGGCGTCATTATCGTGCAGGGGTCTGTAGGGGATGATGCCGGTGCAGGAATGTCTGGTGGGACTCTCATTGTGCGAGGGCACGCTGGAAAGGGTGTCGGATCAGGTATGTCTGGAGGCACTATAGTGATACTCGGCTCGGTGGGGACCGAGCCCTTTTCTTTGTACGAGGTGCGGCTGCGCGCTCCTTGCCCGTCTACGCGGGCAGGCCGGGCTGGCGGCGGCGCTGCCCCGCCGGGCCCGCTTCGCGGTGCGCGGGCACTTCGAGCACGCCGACCGCGGCATCGCGCGACCGCTCGTCGAGGTCTTCATGGGGCCGCACTGCGAGCTCTACCTGACGCCGGTCGACCGCGAGGCCACGGGCGTCATCCTGACCGTCGAGGCCGAGCACCTCGAGCGCATCAAGGGTCGCCCCGAGGCGGCGCTGCGCGAGGCCCTGCGCGCGACCGGCTGGCGCTTCGCCGCGACCCTCGCCGACGCCGCGACGCTGTCTCCCGTGGCCGCGCTCGGCCCCCTCGGCCGGCCGGCGAAGCGAGCCCACGCCGATCTGGCCAACGCCGATCCCGATCCGGACCGACGCTAGGTACGACGCCAGCCACCCGTCCGGCGGCATCCTGGACCCGGCGCGGCAGGTGAAGATCTCGCTGCGGAGTCCGGAGATCATCTCGTCGCT
>CAXEUQ010000062.1:0-5600 GCA_963999425.1 uncultured Candidatus Poseidoniales archaeon
GGAGATTGAGGTCTGTAGTAACAATGTCTTGCATTTCAATTGTCTTTCATTTGCAATACAATTAATAGGCTCTACCCGGTCTGCTAGACTCAGGAGGAATGCGAGGTGGCCGGTGTCAGTCCGATGGTTTCGCTGAGAATACCTGAGGATTACTTGCTTGAAATCGACCAGAGAGTGGGGCTCGACGGAATGAGGAACAGGTCTGACGTAATCCGTGAGGCTGTTCGCAAGTACCTAGCATCTCCTCTACCTTCAGTGGGTGAGCGGGTCGAGGTAGACCTTGGTCCTGATCTGACAGTTAGGATGAGAGATTTCTGCAAGTTGCACGGAGAGACCCCGTCCTCCGTTCTGCGTCAGGCTGCTCGCACGCACATCGCTAAGGCAACACTCGAGGGGGCTACTGTTGACAGGGTCCTTGAAATGCGCATGGATGAGCTACGTGCGCGCTTTGATGAAGATTCGAACGCTCTATGAGGTGAGAGATTGAGCGATGATGGGATGCACGGAAATGCGGGGGGGCGTCGCGGACGCCCCCTCGCCCAATCCGTTCACGGCCTGAAGGGGCTCGTCAACAGGGCCAAACTCTCAAATGCAGCAGGATACGATGCTCGTGAGGTTCCCCGAGCGCCCAGTAACAACAGGGATAATTGACTTTGAAAATCAACACACACCGTCCCGCACGCTCGTGCGGGGCACCTTGATGGGTTTGTCTGAACCTTGATGCGTGGAGCGCCCATCCGGCCGCATGGACAAGGGGATGTCGGACTGGAGTCGGTTCGAGAGACTGACTCCGTTCAGAGTCCGAGATGTTCTGCTGGTAGCCGGTCACTTCGACCACTACCTGCTTGAGGAATCCGGACACTTAGCCGAAATCATGAGGCAGGAATACTCAGACCTCAACTTGTCTCAGTCACCCAGAATCATACACAGTCCCGAGGCTAGAGACGCCCTGCGGCTTCTACAGGCTAGGGACTTCGACGTGGTCATCACCATGGCTAGGGTCGGTGACATGGATGTGAACGCGTTCGGTATAGAGGCGAAGAGAATCAGGCCCGGGTTGCCCGTGATGATGCTCAGTCACAACACCAGAGAACTGGCAGCCCTAAGTGCAGGAGAGGGAATTGACAGGATTTTCGTTTGGACTGGTGACAGTAGGATTCTGCTCTCGATATGCAAGCTCATCGAGGATGAGAGGAACGTAGAGAACGATGTCAGGGACGGGGATGTCCAAGTGATTCTTCTAGTCGAAGACAGTCGAAGGTTCTACTCTGCCTATCTGCCGCTGCTTTACACCCAACTAGTGAATCAGACTACTCAACTCATGGGAGAGGGGGGGAATCTGCATGAGAAGCTCCTCCGGCTTCGGGCCAGAGCAAAGATTCTACTGGCCTCGGACATGGAATCGGCCAAGTCGGTAATCGACCGTTACCAGAAGAATCTCATCGGCGTATTCACGGATGGCAGATTCCCGAACGAGGGAGGAGATCGAGATACTGCGGGCCTAGAACTCGTTAGGTACGCACAGGAAGGTCATCGTTACCTACCTATCCTCTTCCAATCGAAGAACATCGAACTGAAAGAGGAGGCCGAGGCACTTGGAGTGAGATTCCTACACAAGGAGGACAGTCAGTTGTACCAGGGAATCGAGGAATTCATGGTCGAGGAGATGAACTTCGGGGACTTTGTATTCCGGATGCCTGATGGCAAGGAGGTCGGAACCGCTTCCAATCTCAAGGAGTTAGCAGAAGGTATCGAATCCGCGCCCCTTGAGAGTATTGAGCATCATGCGCGCAGGAACCAGTTCTCACATTGGTTGAGGACTCGGACCGAATTTACGCTCGCATCCAGCATGAGGCCGATGACATTGGATGACTTTGAGGACGCTGAAGGAGTCAGGACCTATCTGGCCGCCTCCCTCAGGCGGCACATAGAGCATATTCGTATGCGCACCATCAGGGACTTCGACTCCAGTGTGGGAGGGGTCGGCTTCCAGAGAATAGGTCGAGGAAGCCTCGGTGGCAAGGGCAGGGGACTCGCCTTCTTCTTCACTAGGATGCCTGACCTCGGACTGGGCAAGTCTCACCCCGAGGTCGAGTTTGTTATCCCCCGTTCCATCGTTGTGGCTACCGATGTATTCGAGGACTTCGTCGAGGACAATGGACTGGCTAGGTTCGCCTACGAGGACCATGATGACGAAACTGTCGATTCGGCTTTCCTACAAGCCGATTTCAGAACCGATGTTGTGGAAGAGTTCTCGAAGTTGATTGAGAACATAGATTGGCCTCTAGCAGTTCGATCTTCTAGCCTGCTTGAGGACTCGAGTCATCAGCCGTTCGCAGGTGTATACTCGACCTATATGCTAGCAAACGACCATCCTGAATCTGAAGTACGACTGAGACGTCTTCTAGAGGCGGTTAAGTTGGTTTATGCATCGACCTACCACAGAGCCGCCAAGGCGTATGTCGCAGCAACTCCGAGCACCATTGAGGATGAGAGGATGGCTGTGGTTATCCAGGAGCTTATCGGGGACGAAATCAATGGTAGGTTCTATCCGGTGATTTCTGGCGCTGCTAGGAGTCACAACCACTATCCGGTCGAACCACTGTTACCAGAGGACGGTATCGCTGCGATTTGCATCGGCTTGGGAAGACAAGTTGCTACAGGGGGAAAGTGCCTCAGGTACAGTCCCGGGCAGCCACGCAGAATACACCAATTCCACAATAACCAGTCGACTCTCGATACTTCACAGAGATCCTTCTTCGCCATTCCAATGAGGCAGGAGGGTGGTTCTGTCCACCCATCAGAGGAGGGTAATCTGCTCAATCTAGGCCTTGAGGAGGCGGAAGAGGACGGTTGTCTGTCCCTCGTCGGTTCGACCTACATCACATCTGATGACCGAATCGTAGACTCGGTTAAAGTCGAAGGAGGTCCGAGAATCGTCACCTTCGCCCCGGTGCTGAAGCACGGTGCATTTCCGCTGTCCGAGATTCTTCATCGCGTCCTGACATCTTGCCAGAACTACATCGGCTCTCCAGTCGAAATCGAGTTCGCCGTATCGATTGACTCCTCGGGTTCGAAGCGTTTCGCGATATTGCAGGTCCGTCCCATGATGGATGAGTCTGTTGACATCGATGTCGATCTAGACGATGTAGACAGGGACAAGGCAATCTGCATCTGCAGCCAGTCTCTGGGTAATGGCGTCATCGAGGATGTTCGTGATGTCGTTTACGTTCATCCTGGTAGACTGGACAGAATGCATACGTCTGACTTGACCTCTGAGATAGAGGCGGTCGATGCAGTCCTGAGGGAGGAGGAGCGGCCATATGTCCTGATAGGCCCTGGAAGATGGGGTTCATCAGACCCCTCATTGGGAATTCCGGTGCAATGGGAGCAGATTATGGGGTCGAAAGCCATAGTCGAGGTTCCGATGGCTGACATCTACGTAGAGCCCTCGCAGGGCACTCACTTCTTCCAGAACATTATCACTTTCAACATCGGCTACCTCACAATCGGCCCGGACGACTTCCTCGACTGGGATTGGTTGGACTCGTTCAAGCCTCTGAGCGAGTCAGGCCCTCTCAGACATGTCAGACTGGACTGTCCTCTCAAGGTGATTCTGGATAGTCGCGATTCCGAGGCTATTATCACCAAGTGATGGCCAATCTTCTTGGTCGTTCTATCGTCAGGTCGGTTCCCATGAGGGTCGATCAATCCGGAGAGTACGGGAGTTTTCTCGCCCACGATGAACTGCGAGACTCGCAGGGCGAGATGATTGTCGATGGTATAGCAGCCCTAGGGGCTGGAGGATTCCTGCTAGCTTCTGCCCCCACCGGAATCGGCAAGACTGCAGCTGCTCTGGCCGCGGCTCTCGACGCTGCTAGGAAATCTCCTGAGCCCAAGCTGGTGATGTTTCTAACCGGCAGACAGTCCCAGCATAGGATAGTTGTAGACACTGTACGCAGAATCAACGAGAGGCTTGATTCTGAATCATTAAAGGTCAGACTTGTAGATCTAATTGGCCAGCAGGGCATGTGCATCAATGAGATTAGGCACGAGCACAGAGCCCTATTTTCGAGGCTTTGCGCGGACAAGCGAGGCTCTAGGACCTGCAGGCCTTGGCTTGGCGATACCGATTTGATTCGTCCCCGAATCCTGCGCGACCCTCTGCATGTAGATGAGTTGGTTTCGTTATGCGAAGGTCGCGATGAGGAGTTGCCTCACGGTATCTGTCCGTGGAAGGCTGCCAGAGAGTCGGCTGCCCACGCTGATGTTGTAGTCTGCGACTACAACCACGTCTTCGTCGAGGCGGTTAGGGATTCATCTCTCTCCGCCATGGGGCTCGATCTCGAGGATACGATTCTGGTTGTAGATGAGGCTCACAATCTACCCGACAGGATTCGAAGAGGTTTTGAGCGCAGAATCACGATGAAGGTTATTCGAGATGCGATATTTGAGATCGAGGAACATACTGAGAGGACTCAGTCGGAAGGGGCTTCTCTGGAAGGCGAGGAATCCGACGCCAACGACTCCGAATTGGATCGACTCAGGAGAATGAAGGCCGCCATGAGGAGGTTGGGGGACGGCCTCCCACGATGGTTTGCAGAGATTGAAGACGGTCTTGCAGGCAGTATAGGAGAGGATCAGAACGTCTCGATGACGGAATTCATCGAGCGAGTCTCCGGAATCCTCTCCGAGGACATTGAGCGAGCATTAGATGCCGATACGCTGGTCAGGATGCTCCAGACCATCAGAGTCGACATCGACGAGGATGATGATGAATTAGAGGAGGAGACTGCTTGTACGAGACTAGCAATTCTTCTGCAGACCTGCTTGCAGAATCACGACAGTCCCGCTTTCGCTCTCGTACACGACAAGATTGGCGGCGAAGAGCATCGGCTCACTACACATCTGCTCGACCCCGGAGTGGTCTCCGAGTCTCTTCTGGAAATCTGCAGCGGCGCTATCATGATGTCCGGAACTCTATTCCCTCCTGAGATGTACTACGATCTACTCAAGGTCCCTCAAGAAAGAGTTTCAATCATCAAAGAATATACCTCGCACTTCCTTTCTGAGAGGCGACCCGTGCTGATTGCCAAGGATGTCACTAGCAGATACTCTGACAGAGGAGAAGATAACACTGCTAGAATACGGGCGCATATCCATTCAGTACTCAAGCAGACACCTGGTCATGTGGCGATATTCGCTCCTAGCTATGCATTGTTGGAGCAGATACTGCTTGAGGATGAAGACTGGGTTGTCCGCAGTCGCAGAATGTTGCAAGAAAGGTCCGGCGCATCAAAGGAGGAGATGGACAGAACGGTGGAGACATTGCATCGACTGCGGCGTGAAGGAACTCCAGCCATTCTCGCTGGAGTCCTAGGTGGTAAACTAGCCGAAGGCGTGGATTATCCCGGCAACATCCTCGATGCTGTAATCTGCATAGGCCTCCCTCTGCCCCCTCCTAGTTCTAGACAGGAGGTTCTCAAGCAGCTTGTTGAGGGCGCAGCGCAAAAAGCAGGTTTAACGGGCACCGATCTTACGGAAATCCAGACCGTATCTGACGAAGTGGCCGAGGTCATGGTTAATGGCTTGGGTACGTT
>CAXEUQ010000063.1:0-5574 GCA_963999425.1 uncultured Candidatus Poseidoniales archaeon
GAGACTCCTGAGGGCGAGCCGGTTCTGGTCAAGCCGATGCAGGCATTCCCGCTTACCAAAGATCTGGTTACAGACACCAACTGGGCCTACGAGACAGACAGGCGAATTACTCCGATTAACGGTCCGGACGAGCCTGATTGGGAATTCAGCCAGAATGAGGCCGATAGGATACAGGAGTTCAGGTCCTGCATCGAGTGCATGCTGTGCGTGAACACATGCCACGTACTGAGGGAGCACAAGAAGTTCGATGAGTTCGCTGGACCTCGATTCTTCGTTCGTCTGGCTAACCTCGAGATGCATCCCCTAGATACAGAGAACAGGATTCCCGAAGTCAAGGACGACTTCGGGATTGGGTACTGTAACATCACCAAGTGCTGCACCGAGGTATGCCCTGCCGGAATCAACATCACAGACAACGCGATTATTCCACTCAAGGAGAGAGTGGTAACTGAGTACTACGACCCACTGGCCATGTTGGCAAGGAAACTAGGTAGAGGTAGAAAATAGCGTACGCTACGCTACAAGGTGGACTCAACGCGATACAAGAGCAGGAACAGCGCTTAGATGCGCTTGGTTCCGCTCTTGCTTACGTTGGCCTTCTTGATCTTGGCCGGTAGCCATGCAGGCCCGTTCTTGGGCTTGTTCACCATCTCAGTCCAACCCTTGAAGCAGTGGACCTTGTTGGTCCCGCGCTCCCTGAGCTCTATGTTGGTGTGTCCTCGCGTGGCTGCCTTGAGGGCGGCTCCGCGGGGCTGCTTGCTAACGAACACCTGTGTGGTGTCATTTCCGCCTTCCATCAGTACGAAGTATTTCTTTCCAGACATGTAGCAATTCCTCCGTCTTCCCGGCTTTCAAGAGAGATAATGAAGTTATGGGATGAAATTCGCTATACTGCGCCCCTATTGAGGGGTTTATCGAAAATCCGACTATCCTATTACATCTCTGCGCAGGCTAGCGTTTTCGTGTTTGAGACTCCTGGAATCGACCTTATCTGCTCAACGACGCTTCTCGCGATGTCTCCCATGTCCTCGCCCTCGAGTTTGATTATGAGGTCGTAATCGCCGAACAGCAGGTTAGTATCGGACACACAATCGAGGGACGCGGCGGCTTCGCACACGCTCTTCTCATGTCCTGGCTCGACATTCACCAACACATAGCCAGAGGACATGACCACACCTACAGGGCACTCGCGAATCAAGGTTCCCCAATTCTCTCGGATTTTCGGACTTCCCGATGAATAGATATCCGATGGCCCCCTCCTTGGAGGCCTATGGCAGAGGTAGTCATCGTCCGAGAGTGCCGTCATGGACAAGTCCGTGTAGTGTTCGGAAACCTGACTCAGGTCGAGGGTGATGTGATGGTGGTTCCGGCCAATAACCGTCTCGCCGGCAGAGAGGGATTGGATGAGCGGATGCATCAGGCCGCGGGCCCTGAACTGCGGGAGTTCTGTGCCGGAATCGCTAGAGAACGCAGAAAGGAAAACTTGCAGCCATGCGGAGTTGGAGAGGCCGTCACAACTCCTTCTTTCAATCTCCCAGCAGAGCATCTAGTCCATGTCGTGGGTCCCGATTGTAGGAGGCCAACTCAGGACAACTTCAGGAGAGAGCTGCTGAGAAAGTCATACGATGCGTTGTTTGCTGAATTGGATGGGCTCAAGCCGCGGAGCACTCTTGTGACACCCCCGCTCGGCATGGACGTCTTCGCATATCCTCACAGAGAGGGTGCTCGAATGACTATGGAGATTGTCCTAGAGTGGATGGACGGAGAGGATGACCCTGGTGTTGACATGGTCCTGATTGTGACCAATGAGAACAACTTCCTGACCAACATGAAGACTGTGTACAGAGAGAGCGAGGATCGTTTTCCCGGGGTCGACAGAACGAGGGAATACCGAAAGGGCAAGTTCCAGTGATTGCTCACCAATGTCCTCAAGAACCCTGAGAATGCGATAGCACCGTGGGCGGTGTATACGAACGCGAACTTAGAGCAGTTCTAGCCGGAGAGATCAACGGCGTCAGAGCCATCATCAAATCTTGCAGCGAGGTCGAGAGAGCTCGTGCTATGCAAGTGGTTCAGAGGCCTTTCCTAGTAGTGAGGGCACCCGGTAGCGGCTCAGAAGGCACAGGCGATCTGCTCGCACTGCGCGGGGATATGTGCTTCCCGATTGAGGTGAAGTCTTCAAAATCACCCAAGCAGTATCTTTCCGGTCGTACCATGGACCAGTATGAGGCTCTGCGTTTGACCGGTGAGAGATGTGGTTTACTACCTCTCTATGCATATCGCCTGAAGGGAGTCAGAGGAGATAGTTGGCGCATCATGCGTGTAGAAGTAGAGTCGCTTACTGGGAAATTACGCCATTTGTCCAGAAGCATCCCGAAACTGCCTCTGACGAAGAACAATACACCACATTTGGATTGGGAGAAGGGTATGCCTCTGCACAGGTTCCTAGCTCTGGTTTGCCGATCCGACGGAGCCCGCTCGATAGACGAGAGTTCTGCTACACTCAGACTCAAGTCGGTTCTTGAGTCGACGAATTAGGGTCTCCTGGCATCTCAGTCTCTATCCTGTTCAGTCTCTCGTTCAGACGTTCCAGATTCTCCCTGACCCCGTCCATGGATGCCTGCTCGAGAATCCTGCGGATACTGTCTCGCTCCCTTCTTAGGGAGTCTATACTCCTGTTTTCACTCTTTGAGCGGCCACTGGCCGATTCTGACATGAATCCGCGACAGGGTCTGACCTCATTTGCTTAGCGTTTGTCAGACGCAGGTTGAATAGGGAAAATACCGCCCCTGAGCCGTGGAACCGGGACAACGCAGTTACCTGCTGCCTCTTCTATTGATGTCTCTGCTGTACCTGTTCGGAACTCCGCTATGGGCTCTAACGGTGGTGGCCGTGTGGTACCTTACGCTGCTTTGGTTGGAAGATGGTGGTATTCTCGACCAATATGAGATCTCTAGGGTGCTCGGAGTGGTGCTGATGGTCAGGACTAGGCAGGGACAAGGAGTTCTGGAGAAAGTCTCGAGGAATAGAGCATTCTGGAGGGGATTCGGCGAGTTCTCAATCTGGCTATGTCTGTTCATCATGGTCGGTGTGGTCGCTTTACTTCTGCTCTCGGCGATTGCTACCGCCATGTCGCCTCCTGAGGATTACCTACCAGCAAGCGACCTCCTATTGATTCCCGGAGTGACCAGTTTCGTACCATTCTGGTGGCCTGTACTGGCTCTGATTTTCGCCCTAGTGATACACGAGTACAGTCACGGCATACAGGCCAGAGCACATGGGATGCGCGTACGTAGCTTCGGTCTGCTGCTAGCAGGGCCGATTCCCATCGGAGCCTTTGCCGAGCCTCAGCAGCACGAGATGGTCAGAGCTCCGCTCAGGGAGAGAATGCGTCTGTATGCAGCGGGACCGTCAATCAACATCATCGCCACCTATCTGACTCTATTCCTGCTCTGCGCCACCGCATCTGGCCTAGTTGCGAGCTCCCCGGGGGTATACGCGTCAGGAATTATCGCAGGCGAGGGTGCAGAGGAGGGAGGATTGGTCCCCTACGAGATAATCACCCACATCGACGGCCATCCAATCTTAGGATACTCAGATTTCTCGGAAGAGATGTCATCGCTCTCAGCAGGTGAACAATCCGTGTTCACTGTCCTGTCGCACCCCGACTCTCAGGGAGATAGGACTGTGAGAGAAATCGAGGTGACTTTGGGAGACCGACACGGCTACTATCTCAGCCTGTGTGAAGGAGATACGATCTGCATCGAAGAAACCAATTCACTGTTGGCAGATTTGGGGATAGAGCAGGGCGATGCTTTCCTTGGAGTTAGTGGTTTGCGCTCGACTAACTCGTCTGTTGACATGTACTCCAGTATAGTGTCCTCAGATCGGGATTTCCTTGAGAATGCACTCGTGACAGGCCTTACTCCTCTCGGAATGATTTCTGTTCCCATAGCCTTCGAAGGGCAGACAATGCTGCTAGAAGAGAGGGAGATGATGATGGCAGGAGATGGTGCCATAGCATCCGCTCTTGGTACCGAGGGGATGTTGACGCTGTTCGATTTCCTGTTCTGGATGGTATGGATCAACTTCCTGCTTGGCTTTGCCAATCTGATTCCAATGGTTCCCTTCGACGGCGGTCACATTGTCAGGGACGGAGTTCACTCCGTGTTGTCGAAGTTGAGCAATGGGGCTAATCCACTTCGAATAGAATCACTCGCAACAACCATCAGCAATATGAGCAGTTTCATCGTGCTATTCATCGTCATCATGCCAATCATCCTGCCCAGGCTGGTCTAAATCTGACTCGTCTTTTCTGCGCTCGGCGATTGCTTCCATCAGGTATGGTGAAGCGATAATTAACGCGACTACCATTGCGAGACTTCTCCAAGTAGAATCGGTAACTTGCGAAGAAGTACCCGAGATTGCTAGTTTAGCTGCTCCCAGCCACGGAATCTCAGTTGCTGCTAAACCGATGATCCATTCGTCCTTGACAGCGAGAACCGGGTCACCTTTCTCGTCCTTCAGACCATTGCCTCTGATGTACGTCTCGCTAGCTTCGGGATTAGTAGCCCTGAGTTGGTCTATTTTGCAGCCATTGCTGTCAGGATTGTCTCCCGTAGTCAGGTATCCCTCGTGTGATGGTTCCCAACTGTCTATCTTCAGATTGTAAGTCCCACCATGATACGAGCACTCATAGTCCAGTGTCCAAGTTATGCTGTCGACATTTACCAGAGTGGTTCCTGGGACATCCCATCCGCCTGATGAATTGGAAACCGCCTTGAGAAGCGCCCTATGGATGACAGGAGTGTCCGAGCCTCCGTTCTTGCGGTAGATGATGACATCTCCCGCCATGCCATGGGATTCATAGCCGTAGTTCTCGTTACCCTCCTCGGTAGCCTCGACGTAGGAGACTATCTCGACTCTTTCTGGATTCATGACAAGAACAAGGTCGCCAGGATCAATGGTGCCCACAGAGCCCTCATCATCATGCATCATCGAGCCCGACTCGACCACCACCATCGGAGGGAAAGAACCGGTTGCAACCCACATAGATCCCAGCAGGATTGTCACTAGACCAATCGCCAAGGTCGCCTCTCTGGCGAACTCTGTCATCTACTCCTCCTCCTCTACAGCAGATTGTCCGGGTCTTGTGGAGACCAACAGCGCCGTGAAGACTAGGAAGAAGAGGATGCTGACTGGGTCGAAGTAGGGAGATGGTTCGTGGACTCTCGAAAACTCGTACAGAGTCGCGGTCAGGTCGAGAGTGTGATCCATCTCACCGCTCGGGCCTCTAAACAATCCGAGTGTTGAGTTTGCCCAAATACCGAGGATAGACAACACAGAGGCGCAGATAATTCCCCTATTCACGAGGGGGTTTCGCAATGCGTGCAATCCCGGCAAGGAGCGTGAAATCAGTGAGTCTGTGGTGTTCCACCATGTGTTGTCATCCGCGGGCAGGGAGACGGCGGTCTCGTCAGAGGCGGAGAAATGCGGTCTCATCGGGGTTATCGCTTCGACTCTGTACTTCTTGCCGATGTTGATGTTGTGAACCTGATAGAGGCCCATTAGACG
>CAXEUQ010000064.1:0-5541 GCA_963999425.1 uncultured Candidatus Poseidoniales archaeon
GCGGCGGCGGCGGAGGCGGCGGAGGCGGCGGCGAAGGCGGAGGCGGAGGCGGAGGCGCGCGCGATGGAGGAGATTGCCGCCTTCGGGACGGCAGAGGTGGCGCGAAAGGAGGCGCGAGAGGCGACACGGGCGCAAGAGATGGCGGCGGCTGAGGCGGCGGCGGCAGCGGCGGAGCAGGAGGCGGCGGAGGGGCTGGCGCAGGTCAAACGCGAGGCGGAAAAGGTCGAGGCGGCTGCGGCGGCCTCTCGCCTCCCCGCCGAGCTGCGGTCAAAGCTCCGGGGGGAGCCGAAGCCCCGGGCTTCGGCTGCGGTCGGGGGGCGATGGGGGAAGCCTTCGCGCGGGCGGGGTGGGCGCGGGGCCTGGCGCGCGCGGGCGCGGGCGCGGGGGCGGGGGCGGGGGCGGGCGCGGGGGCGGGGGCGGGGGGGGGGCCGGGGGGGGGGAGCTGGAAGCGCTCGCGGCCAACTGGACCGGGGCGGATGCGAACCAGAGCGCCGCCCTCGGGGCGGGGGGCCTCGGGGGGGACCCGGGCGCCCGGCCGGAGGCCGCCGTCCCGGACTGGCGCGAGCTGCGCGATGAGTGCGCACGCATGTCCGAGTTTGAACGCATCAATATGCTAAAGGAGAAGAAGGGTGTTTTCCTAGGTCGCTATGCAATCAATCCACTGAATGGCGAGAAGGTTCCAATCTATGCAGGTAATTTCGTTGTCGCATCCTACGGAACTGGTGCTGTGATGGCTGTACCCGGTCACGACCAGCGAGATTTCGACTTCGCCGAGAGATACGGGATAGAGATTCGCAGAGTGCTAGTAGAGAATGAAGGCGATGACCCTAATGCCCCTTTGAGCGCTGCTTTCGAGGGCTACGGGCCCATGGTTAACTCAGGTGTAGAAGGCTTCGATGGATTAGCCGGACAGGATGCGAAGGATGCAGTCATCGCCGCACTTGAGTCTGCTGGATCTGGTCACGGAACAGTCGAGTACAGGCTCAAAGATTGGTTGCTTAGTCGCCAGAGATTCTGGGGCACCCCAATCCCAATGATTCACTGTGATGCCTGCGGAATCGTCCCCGTACCATCTTCCGATCTGCCCGTAGAACTACCACTCGACGTCACTTTCAGTGAGGACCAGAGCGGTAATCCACTCGCTTCCCACGACTCCTTTGTCAACACATCCTGCCCCTCCTGCGGAGGGGCAGCCAAGCGCGAGACAGACACGATGGACACCTTCTACGACTCATCTTGGTACTTCATGCGCTTTTGTGATGCCAACAACGACTCAGCCCCGTTCGATCGCGAGGCAATCGACTACTGGATGGATGGAGGTGTCGACCTCTACATCGGCGGAATCGAGCACGCGGTTATGCACCTGCTATACGCGCGCTTCTTCACCAAGGTTACCCGCGATGCAGGGATGAATACGGTCGGTGAACCGTTCGGCACTCTAGTCTGCCAAGGCATGCTCAACGCACCAGCTCCGTTTTGCTCCGACTGCAATGCGGAGTACCACATCGATTTGTTCGGCGCTGACTGTCCGACCTGCGGCAAGAATCTGGGCACCCGCTCAGTGAAGATGGGCAAGTCGCTGGGTAATACAGTCAGTCCCGGAGAGATGGTCGGTAAGTACGGGGCTGACACAGTCCGTCTGTTCATCTTGTTCGGAGCCAATCCCGAGGCCGGGATGGACTGGTCGGACAGTGCTCTTGAGGCCAACCACCGTCAACTCCACTCGATCATCGATGCGATGGGGTCGGCCATGACTCTGGGAGAAGTCCCCGGCCCACTTGATGACTGGCTGCTTGCAAGAATGAGAGCCAACCAGACTGCTTGGAAGGATTCGATGTCGAACGTCAGCATCCGCGAGGGTGTGATGATTAGTCACTATGAGATGCTCTCTGACTGGGTGTGGTATCTCAGGCGCGGAGGCAATAATCGAGATACTGCAAAGCAGTTTCTGCTTGGATGGATACCAATGCTAGCCCCTGCTACTCCCCACATCGCCGAAGAATTCTGGCATTCTGCTGGAGGCGAGGGAATGCTAGCCACCCATTCACTCGGAGATTCTGCAGATTCCTCAGATGATGCTGGAGTTTTAGCCCGCGAGGCCTACCTCAAGGAGTTAATCTCGAGCGGCAGAGGGCTGCGAGAGTTGGCAGAGAGACACGCCGAGGCAGAGATCACCCGCGTGGTGATTCAGACCTCGCCTGCTTGGAAACAGGGTTTGGCGAAGGAGGCATTACGACTCGATGGGAAAGGATTCGACTTCAAGGCCGGAGGAATGGACCATCTGAAGTCGATGGATGTATTCTCTGATGAGCAGATGCGCGGAGAGGTGATGCAGACTTGGATGACCCTCACCATGGGCAGCAAGAAGAAGCGCGGACGCATTCACACTTGGTCACAGGGTGAGAAGAACCTCATTATGAGCGCCATAGACGAGGCCTCAGTCATCAACATGAACTCTAATTTCATCGCTCACGCCCTAGGGGTCTCATCCGTCAAGGCCTATCCAGCAGGCGAGGGCGAGGATGTCGCTGGCAAGGCTAGGTTCGCCTTCCCTCTAGAGCCGGGAATAGCCTTCCTCTAGGTGTAAACATGTCCTCAGTAGTCCTTTTCGACGATGCATGCGGCACTTGCAGTCGCTGGGCTTCGTTCATCAATAGATTCGACAGAATGGGCAACCTCCGCACACTAGGACAGGATACGGATGAGGGAACAGAATTGCTTTCGAACAGGCCAGACGAGATGCAGGGTGTGGACTCGGTATTCATCATCACCGAGGACGGCCAATGGCACGCAAAGAGCGCAGCCGTCTGGAGAATCGCGTCTAGGATGGGTCTGCCATGGTCGTTCGGTGCGGCAATGTGGTTGGTACCATATCCCATCAGAGATCTAGTCTACGACATATATGCCAAATTCAGGTGAGCCCGCACTCGGTGGGTTCATGGAGTCCCTTTCTCTCGAAGTGCCGTTGAGTGACGAGAAGAGCGGTAAACGACGGCGGGGACGCCGTCGGCGCCGTCGGCGCTCGGGGAGCAGGAACGGAGCTCCCCCGAAGCAGAGCCCGACGGCCGACACAGAAGCGGTGGAGCGCGCCATAAACCGCTTCACTCAGAATCCGCCTCCTATGGGTCTGCCCTCTGAGATTGACCCCCCTCCGAGAAGAATCGACGTGAATTGGAAGACCAAGGCGGTGCCCAAGGATGTCCAGCGTAAGGCGGGAGACATCGCATGCATTCCCGGAGAGTTCGGCTTCCTGCCCGAAGAGAGAGTACAGGAGATTGCAGAGAAACTAGACCATCTCCCAATAACTCTAGAGCAGGCACTATCCCTTCGCAGTGCCCTGAATCAGGAGAAGAGCGTATACTCTCACTCTAGACTAATGAGGAGAGCGAATGAACTCTCTCGAAGGTATAAATCAGGTGAGAGCGTAATCGCACTCTCAAAGCGCTTCGATGCGCCCCCTGTCAATACCTTCAGGGCGATTCTGACCGGTCGCGGCTGGTCGAAGAGCCGAATCAAGGAGACTCTGAACAAGCAACCCCACAGGCTCAACAAGCGCGACCGGGAGCAGTTTGAGTTGGCCGAATCTGTTGACAGAGTCAGTTCGGTGGACCAAAGCGATACTCAGAGCGCCGCCGAGGTCTTCGAGAACATACTGTGCGATTACTTTGAGTCTCTTGGTGTCAGGTTCCGCCGACAGGAGGAGTTGCTCGCCGAGCAGAAGGACAGAGAGGGCAGGGCCATCATCACTCCTGACCTACTGTTTTTGGATGATGTCAGAATCAATGGCGTGCCTTGCGCTTGGATTGACGCCAAGCACTTCTTCGGAGCCGATCTCAAGTTCCCGCGCAAGAAGACCCAGAAGCAGGTGGACCGCTATGTAGCGGAATACGGCCACGGCGGTATCGTTTACAGACACGGATTCTGCGACGGACTGCGTCTAAAGGGAGCGGTACAATTGGACGCCAGTCCATTGGACCTGTCACCTCTCGATGACTTCCATGAGAAGGCTAGGAATGACTCATGAGAGCTCACCGACCTTGGTCACGAGCCCCTTGAGTCCAACCTTGTCCAATTCTTTGATTACATTCTCGACCCATTCGCCTCCGTTTGCAGGGTCGGTTGGAACTATCGCAACGCTCTCTCCGAGCATGCACAGCATCACTTCTACATCATCTCCACACTCGGCGACAGCAGCCGCTGCCAGAGTGACCAACTCGTTTCTCGATGAGTCGTCGATTAGACCGCTTTCGCGCGAGAACGCGTCTGCGGATTGAATCAATTCCGCCCATCTCTCAGAATCCCATTCACCCTGTGAGAGAACCTCCATCTGTCTTGAGCCAGCCTCGCTTATCGCCAACTTCCATTCAAGGTCATCGATGTAGATTGAAGTATGCTTTCCTGAGCCCTGCCTCCAAGCCAGTACCACAGGGGTTGCAAGACTCCAACCCTCAGCATGCCCAGGTCCATTGCGCAGGTCAGAACCGTGGTACGGAGAGCCTGCCTTCAGTCGACGCTCGACACCACCGGCAGCTAGAGCAGTGACATCTCCTAATCCTGTCGAGCGTGACCGCTCGACCCTATGAGCGACCGAATAGGCCCTTCGTAGGCTCTCTTCGTAAGGCAGCCCCACGGCCCTTTGGAATGCCATGGCGGATGCCACCGCGCCAGAGGCGGAAACTCCGAAACCCTGCGCGGGTGGCAGCGAGATTGTGACCGAGAGTCCCCAAGTGATATCCGAGACCTCTGGTAATTCGGCGGCCAATGCATTCAGGACCGCTTCGTATAGGCTAGCATCTCCTTGCATAGTCTCGAAGGTCACGGTCAGCCCAGATTCCCCATCCACGCCGTAGGCCACTACCTCGACCCCGTCATCGACACACAGTCCCGCACCGAGGCTGCCTTGCCGAACAGGGTCATCAGACTGGTCGTTCACTGTGAAGATGAGAGTGATGTGCCCTCCGCATCGACCTCTGCCTAGGTACCGAGGCATACTCGCTCATGCACGTTCAAGCCAAGAATCCTCGGACTGATTAGAAGACGGCTGCGACGTCTTCTTCAATCTCGCCGAATCTTCCGGAGAGCTCAGCAATGGCTCTCTCGAATGCGACTCGTGGAGACATTGAACCATCTGTCTCGAAACTCAGAATGAATTCACCCGGGACATCCTCGAGGGTGATGGCGTCCTTGAAATCCCTCGACTCTTCGGTGCCAGGACCCACGTGATTGAGGTCATCCGTCAATAGATCGACCTTTTCAAGATCAGTCAGCCTACCTTGACTGTCGAAGTCCTTCGCTTTGATTGATAAATCCAAATTCCACAGAATCTTGGCCTTCGTCTTGTTGTTCAGTACTCCTACCTTCCTTTGGTTGAATGTGGTTCCGCAAACCGGTGACCACTTGGCGTGCTCGCTGCCGAACCAGCCGCGCTTCTTCGGCGCGGGAGCCACCGGCGCCTCCTTTTTCTCCCGAGAAAACATCTTGCGCCAGACCCAGCGCAAAAAGGACGGCTTCGGTTGTTGCTCCTCCTTCAGCAAGCTGTCG
>CAXEUQ010000065.1:0-5475 GCA_963999425.1 uncultured Candidatus Poseidoniales archaeon
GTTAGGGTTAGGGTTAGGGTTAGGGTTAGGGTTAGGGTTAGGGTTAGGGTTAGGTACCCTAACCCTAACCCTAACCCTAACCTGTCCGTGGCGTTGGGGTCGGCGCCGCCGTCGAGCATGGCCGCCACGAGCTCCTGCGCCGTCGGCACCCCCGCGATCCCGAGCACGTCGATCTCCTGGGCGACCTCGAGCACGGCGGCCCGGTCCACCGCCTGCAGCACCTCCTCCCCGCGGAACTGCTCGAGGAAAACGAGCGATGGCTCAAATCCAGAAGGGAAGCTAATCCAGAGATGTCCAGATTCATCGACTCAAGAAAGCAGATGGTCTCCTCTTACCGCGAAGCGGATTCAGCACATAGGAAGATGCTCGATGCAGTCTCAAAGGCCCAACCACTGCACGAGAAGAAGGTCTTGCTGAATGCAGAACTGCGTGAGATTCGAAGGCAAATGGACCGGGCTCGTGAACTATTGGACCAGTCCGACCTAGCCATAGAGCACTGGGAGAGGAGATTGGACGGTGGATTCGGCGATCTAGGGGCTGGATTCAGGGATCTCATGGCTGCCACAAACAGAGTCACTTCAGGGGGTAGATCTTCATTCGCCAGAAATCGGAAGTCAGAATCTGATTTGAAAGACTCCGGAGGTGAAGAGGAATGACTGGTCCCGACTCCGATGGCTTCGACGATTTAGAGCAGTTGGATCATATCGAAATTGATCGGATGAGGGGTGACTTGGAAAGGGATTTGAGATCCGTCGAGCGGCAGCATAAGGATTTGAGAGGAGAGCGTCACAATCAAGTCAGCATGGTCCGCTCACTGCGAGCTGCAGTTGGAGAAATGGAGCAGGCAAGCGGAGTCAGGAAATCTCTGCTAGGAGAGTTCCATTCAGTCAAAAAAGCGGCCGATAAGGCCCGCAGAGGAAGAGATGAGGTCAACAGCAGAATTCCTCCTCCGATTGAAGTACTTCGAGAGTGGTTGAGTGAAACTCACAGTAGACTCACCACATTGGACAATGACCTCACCACGGTGCCCACCCTCGCTAGGGAGTTGGATTCTTTCTCCAGATTCTTCGAATTGCAGGCTGCAATCTCAATGAAATCTGAGTCCGAGAAATTTCACAAGGAATATGTCAAGCAGATTAAACGAATGCGAAAAATCACTACTCAACTCGATTTGACCAAGAAGCCTGAAAATAGCAAAGAAGATGATGAATCCTCTGATTCCGATAGTCCTTCTAATGAGATTTCAAGATCCGAGATTAGGAAGGTAAGCAAGAGAATCAGCCAGATCGACAAGCAACTCGACGGACTGAAGTCCGAGAGAAAGCAGATTCGTACCACTCTTGGCAGGATACGTGCATATCAGAAGGCGACTACTCGAGGAGGTCGGCCCATCAAACTGTCAGACATCAAGGAGAGGGCACAGACAGGAGGTACCCTCGATCTAGGCGAGTTGGAGACCCTGCTAGGTTCGTCTAATCTCAGTGATCTTACAGAGTCAAAGAAGGGAGAAGTACCGAACAAAGACGAATCACAACCCAAGAAGTCCAAGCGCAAGGGTATGAGGCTGGGCGTAACCAGAGGTGGAGCCCGAAGAGGCACTCTCGCAGCGAAGAGGGAGGTCGATGAGTAGCCTACCGGCTTCCATCACGCCTAAATGAGGACCCATGGTCGAGTCCGATGAGGTGGGATAGTGGAGTTTGAAGAAGTCAGGCAGATTCTGCAGCCTCTATCTCAGACGATGGTGCAGAAGTCCGAATCGAACAAGGAATACAGGGACCGGTGGAATGCAGAGGTAAGGGAACACCTAGACGAGAGGAATGAAGTGAATCGTCAAGTGAAGGAGCTGATTAACGAGGTACAGTCGCAGAAGTCAGTCAGGGATGAGATAAACGGTAGAGTCAAGGAGCTAAAGGAAGTCCGAGCTGAGAAATCCGAGCATCTCAAAACAGTACGTGAAGAACTCAGAGGGAAACTGGCCGAACAAGAGGAGTCTGGCGACAATAGGAAGCGCCCACGAGGCCCTCCACCTGGTAAGATTAGGGCCGATATGGAGAGGTTGGAGAAGCAGTACATGACCGGACAGTTTCTAGGTAAGAGAGAGCGTGATTATCACAAGAAGATGAAGGAGCTCTCTGAGGTGCTCAAGAATGCTGAGAAGGAACGTAGCGGCGGTGGATTGAGGCAATTGAAGGACGCTGTCAGAGCGGCTGAAGCATCACAGGAGGAAGCTCACAAATCAGTCGAGATTTCGGTTCGCAGGGCCCAAGAGGCGCATGACTTGATGGTCGAGCTGTCAGAAGAGGTCGACAGGCTAAGGGACAAGGCGAACTCTGCACATGGAGAATTGAACAAGTCGAAGAGAGAAGCTGATGCACTACACTCACAGTACATCGTCTCTCTGAGATGTATTCATTCCATCGAGGACATGATGAAAGCCATGGAATCCAGAGAGAGAAAGTCCGAGGAAACTGAGGGAGAGGAGAAGCTGGAGGTCACGGATTTGATGTCCAAGCTGATGTCGGGGGACACGCTATCTACCGACGAGTTGATGGCTTTACGCAGAAACTAACTATCGATCTCGTAAACCCTGCCGTTCCTGCTATGCAATAACCTTGGGCCTCCGCCTTCAGGGTGCACAATCCATCCCGGGATTGTCAATTGTGACTGTTCTGCTGAAGCTGAGTTACGATCCAGTCTCCACCACTCAAGCATGATACTGCTGACCTCGCCATCGTTGACCTCTGGCTCCCCTTGTCTCCGCTCATCGGTTAGTTTGAGCATCTCAGGAGGCAGTCTGTCTTGCTCGGCCATCCATTCTGAAGGACTGATGACTCTGAGCACAGGGGATCTCTCCAACTCGTGTTCGGGGTCGTGCAGGTGAAACGCTGATGCCCACGGGTCCTCGATTATCTGCCAGTTCCCGGACTCAGATTGTTCATCGGGCCCCCTCAGAGTACCTGAAACATCCCACAATTTAGCGGATAGTAGGACAGGTGATGTGATTGCACCATCCCAGCCTCTTTGCTCTAGCCAATTCTCCAGTTCCACTAGGGGCTTGAGGGTACGAGTCGTCTTCTCCACAGGAGATTGGCTTTCAACATTGATTACCGGCGAATCTGGTTCTTGCTGTGTTTGTAGGAATGTGCCAATATCTCCCGAGAGTACTGATTCACCAATCCAGTTTGCCATCCTGTTTGGACCCCAGACTACGACTTCCAAAGATTCTGAATCATCGAATAGAGATGGGTCGAACTCCCTCTCGCTCAGAATCCAATGCTTTCCTGAAGGTACATCGACCAACCATCGCTCTACCTCAGACTCGGTAACCGGATACAGGTCTTCTGTTACGTGCCAGACGTGGACTTGCGAGGAAATTGAATGAGAAATTTCTGGTACCCTCTCGGCTACTCCTATGCACTTGAAACCGTGAATGTCAGTCAGTTCAATCGGAGTGAGAATGATATCTCGTGCCGCGAGCAAGTCTCTGACAGTGCCATCCACAAAGACGGCCGATGGCGAGACGAACTTGAATAGAGCGCTTCGCGTGAATCAGAGAAGGGGAATCTTGAGGGTTTATGCATCAGACGTTAGATGAAAGTGATAGCAGGTCGCTCTGACCGGGATCTATGATACAGAGTGCACTCACCGGGAAGGGCTTTGCGCAAGCAGCCCCCAACTGGCCGTTCACCATGCTTACTTGGTGGACGGGGACATCAGGGTGACTCTGACTTAGAGTTGAGATGTACTCATGTGGGCAGTTTGCAGCAACTACGACCAATCTAGCATCACCCTTAGCGCAAGCACTTCTAGTCTGACGCTGTCCGAAGACAATGCTGCCTGTGCTCATTCCCTGCTTCAGTTGTCTTGCGATATCCATGAAAATCCCTCAAACGTTCTCCGGAATATAGAACAGATCGACGCTGCCGGTTCCAAGGGATACCGGCTGACCTACGATGATATTCTCTGTGACTCCGCTCAACTCGTCACGCTCGCCAATGACTCCGGCCTGTAGCAGATGAGTCACGGTGACCTCGAAAGCCGAGCGGGCGAGGATGCTATGCTTGGTTCCACTGACTCCGTGCCTGCCTATAGCGCGGAAATTACCCTCGCTAGTCATCACATCAGCGACGGTCAAAAGATGTCGAATGTCGACTTCCAAACCGGCCCCCTCGAGAGTGTCATACATCTCATTGATGATGGCTTGTCTTGCAGCCTCGACGCCTAGGAACTTGTTGATTTCATCGATGTTGTTGGTATAGGTCCTAGTCCGATCGACTCCAGAGAACTCACTGACTACCGGTAGGTTCGAACCTATTGTCGAGATGTAGTACTCTCCTGTGTCTCTGCTGGGCCCCTGTACGTTTGCGCGAGAGATTCCCGCTAGGCCCTTGAGTCTAAGTTTCTTGATTTTCTCCTCCAATTGAAGTAGTGCGGTGTAGGTAGGAGGGTCTGTCGCAAGGGTAGCGAGGTCATCCTCCTTGGTAACTCCCGGAATAATCGTGAGTACCTTGGGTCGGTCCTCATCATCTGCTTGGATATACAGCCTAAGGGCCCGGGATAACTTGTCCCTGACCTCTGCTCCCGACATCTGCTTGATTCTGAGATTCTTGTTAATCAACTTCATCGTAATGTGGCGCTGTGTCACATCGACGTCTATTTGCGCTATGTCAAGAGTGGTTGTCATCTCAAGGGCTGCTGCGATATTTCGCACGGCCTTCTCGTCGGTATTCAGAGGCTTGCCCTTCGAATTAGTCTCCTCTAGATAGATTAGCATCGTTGGAGTCTTTGGCACCTTTCTAGCATCGACGATTTCGATGACTCTAGGTAGACCCTGAGTAACGTTGACTGTAGCCACACCGGCATAGTGGAAGGTTCTCATCGTCATTTGAGTTCCCGGCTCACCAATTGATTGGGCAGTGGTAATCCCTACTGCCTCATATGGATCGGCCTTGGACAATGCCATCAAGGACATCGAGGATTCGACGACCTTTTTGGCCTCAGTCTGAGTGAGTTTGCTCATCCCTCGGGCTCTAACTCCTTCTGTCAGGTCCCCAAGGACCCTAGGTGTGAGGGGGGCATCCATATCGACTGAGGCGTCTAGTAGCTGTTGGTAAATTGGGTCGTCGACATCGACATCCCTGAGAATCTCCCTCATCTTGGCTTCCTCATTGTAGCCCTGTAGAGGCAGGGTCTTCTTCTTCCTGCGTCTAGCAGCAGGTAAAGCCCTCCTTCTGACAATCGTCTTCTCGGTCTTGGTGGCAGCACGAGAGCGCTTGCCTGAAGCCGCCATGAGATTGAATATCTCTTGCGAGGTGCCGGAGTCGAGTCCGCAAATCTGAGCAATCTGGCCGGATGTCAGAATCTTGACATCGTCCCACTTGCGGTCATCTGCGAGTTTGTGTGCGTACTCTTCAGAGACGCCTAGATCCATGAGCTTCTTCTTGGTGGCGCTCTTTACTACCATCAGCCCTCACC
>CAXEUQ010000066.1:0-5437 GCA_963999425.1 uncultured Candidatus Poseidoniales archaeon
CAGACTACTGGAACTGCCAGAAGGAGTGTTACCCGGTTCTATGGTAGCTTAGTCTGACGGTGTCATAACCTAAAACCCGCTCCGATGGCCATGCAAGAACAATCAGGATACGCAGACAGCGGCCGAATTATGGCCGTTGAATTTGATAGGAAAATTATCGTATACTGGTGGATGATGGCGAATTTAGGCCTTCTCTCTTCAATTATTGGAATCCCATTGATGCTGATATGGCTCCCACTTGGATGGATTGTCCATAAGAAGCAGTTTGAACACATGAGTGGAGCCCTAACTGACCGCTCAATCAACATGCGTATGGGATGGCTGTTCAAGAAACAGCAGAACATTCCTCTGGACAAACTCACTGATGTATCTATTCACGAGGGTCCAATCCTGAACGCCTTCGGAGTTGTCAGGATGCAGTTTGAGACAGCTGGTGCTGCACCTTTCATCCTCACCGGAGTAAAAAATTCTGATCAGTTCCGCGACCTCGTCCTCCAGCAGAGGGACTCGTTAGTCTCAGCCCCGTCGCCTGAACCATCTTCCGAATCAAATGACGTCCTAGTTGAGATCAGAGATTTGCTGCAGGAGATTAATGCAAATCTATCCAACGAGGAGTGATTTCTCTATCGTTAGACTATTGGACTACTTACCGTAGCCAACCACATGCCAACCATAGTCAGAATGACAACCAGCGCAGGACCGATAGAAATCGCACTTTACACAGAGGACTGTCCAGAGACCACAGGAAACTTCCTCAGATTGGTGGATGATGGATTCTACGACGGCCTGCACTTCCATAGAGTCATCAAGAATTTCATGATTCAAGGTGGGTGCCCGCACTCGAGAGATCCTCACAACGGGAGAGCCGGAACCGGCGGTCCCGGCTGGAAGATTCCTTGTGAGGCCTCAGCCCTAGCCAAGAGACACGACCGCCCAGGACTCTTCTCGATGGCCAACGCTGGACCCAACACCGGCGGCTCGCAGTTTTTCCTTACCACAGTCCCAACTCCATGGCTGGATGGTAACCACGCGGTATTCGGAGAAGTCATCGAAGGATTGGAAAACGTCTACAAAATTGAGAACTGCGACACTCAACCTGGGGACAGACCATACGACCCTCAGAAGATAATCAAGGTTGAGAGGGTTTAATAAAACGGCTTACTGATAGCCTATCGTAGAGTTTATTAATAACTAATTAATGCCAAATGTATGGCAAAGCACCGTGCGGGAGACCGCAGGATAATCAGCATCAGCATACCAGAGGAAACAGCACGCAAGCTAGATCGAAAGGTCGGCAAGGGGAGAGAGGACGGCAGGTCTGCGACAATAGCTAGAATGATTCGCGAATCAATAGATGCCGAGTCCGAAGAGAGACCATCAGATCCTCCTGCCACTTCGCGTAGCGCCAAGGCCAGACCGGACGCAATCAGAATCGAGAAGGACACGATGGGCGAAGTCGAAGTTCCAGCTGATCGTTACTACGGGGCTCAGACCGCGAGGTCCCTGATTAACTTCGATATCGGAGATGATACAATGCCACGTTCAATCATACGGGCCTTCGGGATTCTCAAGCAAGCAGCAGCCGAGACCAATGTCGACCTGAGTGCTCTCGACTCCGACATCGGCTCCCTAATCTCCAGTGCCTGTGATGAGGTTATCTCCGGTTCACTGGACCAACACTTCCCACTCCGAATTTGGCAGACCGGCTCAGGGACGCAGACCAACATGAACGCCAATGAGGTCATCGCGAATAGGGCAATTGAGATTTCAGGTGGTACCATCGGCAGCAAGACACCAGTCCACCCAAACGACCACGTCAACCGAGCCCAGTCGAGCAACGACACCTTCCCTACAGCGATGCACATCGCTGCAGCAGAGGAGACCTTTCACCGTCTGCTACCTTCTGTCAGGCACCTGCGAGATGAGTTAGAGGCCAAGTCGAAGAAGTTCGAGAAAATAGTGAAGATTGGTAGGACGCATCTGATGGATGCAGTGCCGCTGACTCTGGGCCAAGAGTTTGGAGGCTACGTCTCGATGCTGGATGCAGACATCTCGCGAGTAGAGAACTCGCTCGAGGATTTGCTCGAATTGGCTCTCGGAGGGACTGCAGTAGGCACCGGCCTAAACACACATCCGGATTTCGCTGACACGGTAGCAGCGAGTATCGCCGACAAGACGGATATGCCATTCGTAAGCGCCGAGAACAAGTTCGCTCAACTTGCAGCCCACGATGCAATCGTGGCTGCTTCAGGTAGTCTGAACACCCTGGCAGCTTCACTGATGAAGATAGCCAATGACATCAGGTGGCTAGGCTCTGGGCCGCGATGCGGATTCGGAGAATTGGCTCTGCCTGCCAACGAGCCGGGATCAAGCATCATGCCCGGCAAGGTAAATCCGACTCAGTCAGAAGCCATCACCATGGTCTGCTGCCAGGTGATGGGCAATCACGCGGCCCTCTCGATAGGTGGCAGTCAGGGTAATTTTGAGCTCAACGTGTTCAAGCCGATGATGATACACAACTACCTACACAGCGTCAAATTGCTGTCCGACTCCTGTCGCTCTTTCACAGACAAGTGCATTACCGGGTTAGAGGCGAATGAGGACAATATCGCCAGACACCTCGAGAACTCGCTGATGCTAGTCACCGCTCTCAACCCTCATATCGGCTATGACAACGCTGCCAAGATAGCGAAGAATGCCCATGAGAAGGGCACGACCCTGAGGGAGAGTGCCCTAGAATTGGATATGCTGTCCGATGAGGAGTTTACTCAATGGGTCAGAGCCGAGGAGATGATCGGGCCGCGAGAATAAAGTCACTCAGTCCTACACTGGGAAAAGCTACGCTAGATTCCTATTGAGACTAATGGGCCGATTGATACAGGTGGGAGCAGTCAGGAGGGGTTCCGCACATGGGGGAGCTTCCCCCCTCCTGTTCTACTCCGCAGGGTCCGGGTGTCCCCTGGGCCCTAAGGCCCAGGTTTCCCCGGGTAGACTCCTCCAGAACCTCTAGGGTTCTTTTGTCGCGCTCGGTGATTTCTCACTTCGCTCATCTTCTCTCTCCAAGGGGGTCGCCTCCCTCTTCGCGTTCTCCGTTTCCTCTCCTGGCTATTCTCACCATTCTTCTCCACGGTCCGATACAACTTCCTCCACGGATCTCTCCGCCCTCGTTCGCTCGTGTTTCCCTCCGTTTCGTCCCCTTCCTTGCGTCCGGTTCTCTCCACTTCGTTCCCCACGCCGCTTCCAGTTCCAATCTCTCTTCCCCTTCCGCGCGTATCTCCTCGGGATAGTACTCTGCCTCGGTTTGTGTTTTCCCCGTTGCCGGTTCGGTTACGTTTTCCTCAGCTTCCTCCTCCGTTTCCTCCGGTTTCCTTCCCTTTCCTTCCCCTTCCTTGCGTCCGGTTCTCTCCAGTTTTCTCCACCTTCGTCCTCTTCGGTTCTCCCGCCGTCTTCCCGCCCACATGGCGTTCCGACTCTTCCCCGTTCTCCTTCCGGATCCCGGGTTCTACCGCCGCTTTTTCGCGGCTCGGTTTCTGTGGCCCGCAGGTCGCGCCGAAGCGCCCCCACACCACTCCAAAGAAGCGGCAAAGTCTACAGGAACGGGGGACGTAATTAAACCTTTCTTTATTTTAGAGCAGTACAGCGGAAATAGGGGTCTGATATTGTTAATTTCCACTGCGTTTCAGCGCCCACGCAGACCTCTCAATCTGTCCATCATCTCCTTCTTCCTGGCATCGTCATCACTCTTGTCAGTTTCCTGTTCGAGGCGCCTAGAGAGCACGTCTCTCTCGACTAGGTGAATTGCTCCTTGTGAGTCACCAAGGACAATAATGTCCCCATTCGAGTCGGATTCGGTGATTCTGCATTCATGCACCAGCTCCAGCAGAGGATTGCCGCCATCCTGGTGGACTACTGATACACCGTGTCCTGAAGAGATCCAGACCACTCTATCAGAGGATAGCCAAGGACCTAGGGAAAGTGCTGCGACAACTCCCCCGGAAGAATGACTCCAGCCTGCGCTGGAGACTACCATACCGTGTTCAAGACCAACAATCGTCTCGTTTTCGACTCCCAGGACGGCGCTGACGGGAGATTCACCTTCAAGCGCAGAGCCACAGTCGGACCCGTCTACTTCGCTGACCTTACCGTCCGAGTGTCCAAGCAGGATACGATTACCAGCAACGGTTCCACAAGTAACAGGACCCGCATCGGGAATCTCAAGATGCCCCAACTCCCCATCGTTCAATCTTAGCGCACCGCATCTGGGCCTACCCAGACCGAGGACCAAACCGCTCTCATCCGAACCGATGAACCAACAGCGCTCTGCAATGGTCCAGCGTTGCTGCAACTCGCCAGCACCATCGAATCTCCATATCGTCGATTCGGTGTAGTCGCCAATCTCAATCTCGTAGACTGACGATGTAGCCCAGACGCCATCATCGACGACGACGTAGTCGCTGGAACCTTCTAGCTCCCTGCTCCAAACAATCTCACCACTATCGTTATTCACACAGTGTACCATCGATGACTCGGCTACGTATACGCGATCTTCTGCGAAGTCTAGACTGCTGATTGGTCCTGCTAACGATGCCTCCCAAACCTTCTCGCCTGTAGCGGCCATCCAGCATGCCAGAACGCCCTCCCGCGAGCCGGCGAAGATTCGGTTTCCATGGATTCTGAGAACTGTGCATTCGTCTCCCAAATCTCTTCTCAGCGACGAGACTGAAGTCAGAGCAAGCCCAGGCACGTCCTCACACAGGGACCATCCGATATCGGACTTTCGTGTGACCGCTCATCCACTGATGCCGTAAAGCCGCTCCACTTTGTCGCGCAGGTAGTCTACGAAGGCATCCGGAGACGGAGGAGATCCTGTAGCTTCCTCAATCAGGTCTGCAGGCTCGAGAATACTGCCTCTCTGGTGGACATGATTACGCATCCAAGATAGCAGCGGGGTGAATTCCCCACTGCGCATCTGCGCATCGTGGTCAGGAAGATCCTCGCGCGCAGCTGCCAGCAGTTGCGCGGCGTACAGATTGCCCAAGGTGTAAGTCGGGAAGTAGCCGAAGGCACCCATCGACCAGTGGATGTCCTGCAGGACACCTAGCGATCGGTTGGGAGCCCTGATGCCGAGAAACTCCTCATACATATCGTCCCAAGCATCGGGTAGATCATCCACCTCGATATCACCTGCGATGAGTTGCTTCTCTAACTCGTAACGGATCATGATATGGACATTGTAGGTCGCCTCGTCAGCCTCGACTCGAATCAGACTTGGCTCGACGAGGTTGACGGCCTGCCACAACTGCTCGGCGGTGACTCCGGCCATGTTCTCAGGGAAGTACTGCTGCCAGAGCGGCAGCGCCCACTCGCAGAACTCGCGCGAGCGCCCGACTTGATTCTCCCACAGCCTACTCTGACTCTCGTGGACACCCAGGCCATT
>CAXEUQ010000067.1:0-5374 GCA_963999425.1 uncultured Candidatus Poseidoniales archaeon
TAAATTGTGATCCAAAAAATATTATAACTAAAATTTGAATTAAGAATCTGATTAATGCCGATTTTAATAAATTTAAATCACCAATTAACCCATTATCCATCAGGGAAAAACAAAATGAATTGTTATCTTTTGCTTTCCAGTTGGTGATCAATGAAATATACCAATGACTGTCGATAATATCGTACCCCGTGATTCCATCCTCACAAATATGATCGCTATTTATTTCAGGCTGAACTCCGACAATATTTCCACTTGGATAATGATGTATGACCTCTTTAGCGTAATCAAGTTTGGTAATCAGATGAAACTTAAAATCTTCATTGACACAATTGACCCAATCTCTTTCAGATTTAGGGAGAAATAGGTCGGGTCGGAACATCCCATCTACTGAATCTCCTATCTTCTTGCCTAGGAAGTGGTTGTAGTTTGAGCCGGTGATGTCCATGCTGAACGCCCTACCTCCGGATGAAGGAGCGGTATCATTCACGACCGCCTTGAAGACCTGCTCTGCTGCCACACGAACACCTCCGAACGGCCTCCCGACTAAAGGCCCCTATAAGAGCGGTTCGGAAGCGCCGTAGGCGCTTGATAATCAGAGGAATTCCCTCTCTATACGACTCTCGAGCAAAGCGGGCTGAGTATTCGTCATGGTGATGTGCTGAGTCCGCCCTCTTCCTACGGATGCGTTAGCAGTCCGCGATTCTATCAGCCCAATACTCTCCAGCCTCTTGAGGTGCTTCCAGAAGGTAGTGTAACTGCGTGGTTTGATTCCAAACTCCTCACAAACGAGATTGTACAGTTTCTGAGCATCCCCGCTAGAAACCGCATCCGCCTTCTTCAATCGTCTGCAGATTCCGAGCAGGACGAGTTTCTGGTGTTCGCCCAATTCATCGACCTGGCTAGGCTCCACCGACGCGGCCCGCAAGGTACTGGGCCGAACATCCTCTGCTAGAACCTCTCCTCTGCCTTCCTTCTCTACGCGGATGATAGCAGCCTCGAGTAATTCGATAGCGAGGCGGGCATCTCCCGATTCAGCCGAGAACCTCCCAATCTTCGCGAGAGCGCCATCATCCACCGAGCCGGGCCTGCAGGCCTCCTCGTAGCGCTGCCTCGCTATGTCACTCAAGGCCCGCTCTCCGTAGCCGCTCAGAGTCAGCATATTGCTCTCTCCGAGACGCGATATTATCGCCGGCTCGAACAGCTTGATTAGCGAAGCATCCTGACTGACTAGAATCATCGAAACCGAACCCTGCCGGTTCTGTCCTTCGTCTATTCTGAGCAGTTTGTAAATCAGGTCTCCCTTATCGTTGCGAATCAGCACATCGACCTCATCTAGCACGAGTAGAAGATGCGCATCGTGCGAGCTGAGATTGCGCCTAATCGACTGTATAACTTCACTCGAACTGAAACCCCTCTCGGGATGTCCCGAATCGAGAGAACGGGCGATTTCCTGCAGAACCTGTGAAGCAGTGGGATGATTGCGACAGTTGACATGTGCAAGGATGAGTCTCCTGCGCCCGTCTAGAGCTCGCTGCAGATCCTCGCCGAAGCGGCGAGTCATTACTGTCTTACCGGAACCGACCGGTCCTGTGATTACGGCCCTCCCACTGACTCCTTGATTCTCGATTCCGACGAACATCGAGGCTAGACCTCGTAACTCATCGTCCCGACCAACCAGTGCTGGTGGTGTCCAGTCGAAGGAGAACGGAGTTCTGTCCAACAGGACCTTGCCCGCTCCAATTCTATCGAGGTAGTCGGCCATCATGCGACTCGTGCTCACATCGTTATTAGACATATTTGGAGCAACGCGCGCGTATATGCGCGTCTGTGGCGTGCGCGCGAACTCAGGGTATTTCGTCGAATTGGTAACCCGTCTCCCACTTCTTCTCTCCTAGAGCCACCTCAAGCTCATAGGGGGTAATCAGTGGCTTGGCATATCTGACTGAGTCGTCAATGGCAATTCTCGGACAAGCGGTATTCACGTATGCGTCAACGGGGTAGAAATCAATCAGTTCCGGGCTGATGTGGTCGAGTGCCAACAGGTATCCCTTTCGCCCGTGCTTCTCCAACAGACGCTTCATTCGAATGGCCAGATTACGCCGCATCTGACCGGGCTTCTCGCCAATCAGGATACCAAACGAATTGGCTTCGTCGACCGAGTTGATGAGTCCGAAGCGCTGTCGCAGAATCCTCTCGATGCGTTCCAGCGACATCTCTGTGGCATCTCCCGAGTAAGGGTCAAGCATTGCCAGTGGCTTACCGGTGTGCAGTACGAGGCCGATTGGGTGAAAGTCTCCCGAGCCGAGGAACAGGTAGTGTCCGATTGATGGGTCGTCGCCCGAGTAGTTGCATCCGAGAACTTGTCCAGGGAAGGTTAGCCTATCTCCTCCGACTGGAATATCGACTTCAAATCCGGCCTTCTCCAGCCTACCCTTGAACTCCTCAAGTAGATGCAGGTGCTGAATCGAACCGACCAGCCCCAGTTTAGTTCCGGTCAGAGGAGCTATCCGACCCACAGCATCCAGAAACTTCTCCTTAGCAGACTCCTCGTCCATCTCGACTTCCTCACTAGCCGCCTCAAGACGGGATTGCGCGATTGCACGATGACTCTCAAGGATGGAAAGGACCGGGGCCAATTCTGGATCACCGTCGTATGTGACCGGAATGAAGTGAGTCGGCATACCCGAGTCTATGTTCATCTGGCTGTGACCCATGTGCGCGACCAGTTCGACGCCCATCATTTGCATCTTATCGTGTACTAGATCACATGCACCATAGCACGGGTCTGCGGCGAGAATAACCCTCGCACCTGACTCATCCTCAATTGAGTCCATCATCTCAAGAGCCTGCATCTTCAACCCCTCGGGGACCTGCAGAGCCACCAATCTGTTGTCGTTGGCCTTGATCCTATCTACTAACTCATCCAACTCGAAGTCGTGCCGCTCCAAGTCCATGCGATCACTCGAGAATCTCGACCTTGCCGTCGATGATATCGATACGCGCCAAAGTCCTAATCGGCCATCTAGGCCGCTCCCTGGCGAGTCTCTCTCGACCCTCTCCCTTCTCTATCGCAATCACGATGTCCTGCAGGATAACTCCCATCTCCTCCAGCGTTGCAAGAATGGGTTCGAGAGTACCTCCGGTGGAAATCACATCATCGACAATTAGAATCCTCTCGCCCGGCGAGATATCGTTGATGAATGTCGTGGATTGTGAGTATCCGGTCGAGACATCGACTCGGACTTCTCCTTCCATGCCATACTCGCGCTTGCGGATTACAACAGTCGGCTTACCGGTGGCATCACCAACGGCTGCCAACAGTGGCAGACCCATCGCTTCCACACTGACAATGAGGTCAATCTTAGACCAGTCAACCATCTCCACGATGAGGTCACGAGTGGCGCGCAGCACGTCGGCATCCATGCGCGGAATTCCGTCCGAGATAGGGTGGATGAAGTATGGATAATCTCCTTTCCAGATGATGGGCGAGCCTCGCAGTGAGTCCTGCAGCACAGACAGTGGGTCAGAGGGCGACATGGCCCTGCAACCTCACACAAGGCCCTTCAAATGCTCGGCTCCCTCAGCTACCCTGATGGTGCATGGAGTTGGGAATTTGCATCCAGCCTTCCTGAGAGCATCCCTAGCAGTAAGGTAGTGCTCAGGAGAAGTGTAGATTGAGACCACGGTCTGGCCCCTCTGAACGCGAGCAGCAGTACCGACATTCTTGCCGAACGACTGCCTCATCCCTAGCGAGACACGGTCAGCCCCGGCCCCAGTGGCCTGCTTGTTCTCGCGTAGAATCTGATGAGGATATGTGTGCATGCGAAGCGCGTAGCCCTGATCGCCCGCCATCTTCCTGATGGTTGCATTGGCGACCTGCCTGGCCGATTCAAGAGCCGAGTCGCGAATCTGACATGCGTTGTCTGCAGTCAACTCTACCACGACTTCAAACTGTCCCGTCTCAGCGCCCTTTCTGTTGCCCATGAAGTAGCGCAGGATGCGGTTGTTCGGGACACCTCCGCTGTACTCTCTGCGAGTGTATGCCTGACCCTTAATCTGGCGATACATCTTGGCGGGCTTGCGTGCCATACGGATACCTCCTTCGCGGCCCACCGACCCCCTCTATTTAACCATGAGGCAAGGCAGAATGAGCCACTCAATCAGCACCCAACCTCTCACTCTCACGCTGGACCTCTCTGACTCCTAATACAATCAGGCAGAATCCCACTATCATGGAGACCCCGATACTCTCGTCCAGCATCAACCATCCACTCAGTACTCCGAAGACAGGGACTAGGAAAACGTATGATGCCGCAGCGGTGGCCCCAATCCTGTCTATCCCTCTGGCGAACCAAGCATAGGTGAGGACTGTCGAAATCAGCCCCAGATATGCCACCGATGCCCACTCGGCAGGACTGGGTTCGGGGAAGCCGGAACCCCAGACCTCAAACAGCATCCACGGGGTTAGCAGCACCCAGCCGACCAGAGAGTACCAGACTACAATCTCGAGCGAGGTTCCGACTGAATCATCCGAGAGAGCCATCTTGGTTAGGTTACTGGTCGCAGCCCAAGTCAATGCGGCTAGGGCAATCATCACCGCTCCGATTAGGCGGTGCTCAAACGGGATATCCACATTCGGACTCCAGCCCACTACAGTTGCTACCCCGGCCAAACCCACAGTGAGTCCAATTAGCATCCGCATGCTCAGTCTCTGTCCGAGCATTGGAACAGCTAGTAGTACGGTGAAAACAGGATTCAACGGTATAATTAGAGAAGCGTCACCTGCAGCAGTCCACTTCATTCCATTCATGAACAGCAGTTGGTATCCCATAGTCCCCAGTAGAGCCATCCAGATTGTGTACTTCCACGCCTTCCTGCCTTCGGGCAAGATGCGAGGGCCGCCTCTGTTCCTGTAAATCCAGCACCATGCTATGAATGCGACCACAGCGAAGACGTATCTCAGCCAAGCTGAGGTCGCCGGACCCATGCTAGCCCTGACATCATCCATGCCGTAACTGAGGAACCGACCAACTGCCCATGTGGAACCCCAGATTGCTGCGACCAGAAGAAGTAGCAGATGGGTACTGAAATTATCTCTATAGGACAACTAATCACCCAACCCTAGAAGCCTCGGAATGAACCCGGGGTCACTAACTGAACAAATCTCGGGATTTGAGATAGTGCCTCCACATCTGCTAGCCAGGACCATCGCAGTCATTGCAAGACGATGATCGCGGTGCGAATCGATCGGGAATTCGGGGCGACTTGGAGATTGACCTCCCGGAATCTCAAGTCCGTCCTCGGTAGCTTGAGCATCCATGCCGAAAGCTCTGAGCAGATAGACTGTCGAACCTATCCTGTCTGACTCCTTGCC
>CAXEUQ010000068.1:0-5345 GCA_963999425.1 uncultured Candidatus Poseidoniales archaeon
TCCTTGTTTCGGACAGGACCATCCCCAAAGGCACCCTCCCTTAGGGCCGTGACGACATCTTCTGGAAGTGGCTCGGTCTCGATGTAGAAGCGATTATGTCGATTGGGTGATTTGCCCTCAAAGGAACGGCCTTTATTGTCTGAGGAGATAGACTCTCTGTAGACCACTATCGGCTCACTGACTGTGACCTTGATTCCTTCTTCCTCTTCTAATCGGTAGACTGTAATCTCTAGATGCAACTCGCCCATCCCAGCTAAGAGCGCTTCCCCGGTCTCTTGATTGGTGGAGACTTGGAGCGAAGCATCGGCCTTACCCAGCCTTCTGAGTGCATCAATGAACTTAGGCAAATCCTTCATCGACTTGGGCTCAACAGCAACTGTGACTACAGGCTCAGAGTAATGCCTGATAGCTTCGAAAGGCGTCGCATCTTCCTCTCTAGTGATTGTGACACCTGCCGCCGCGCTGCGCACGCCAGTTAGGGCAACGATATTTCCAGAGGATACCTCGGGAACTTGAATCCTGTCGCTTCCAACCATCATACTGACCTGTTGGACCCTCTCAGGCTTTGCAGCACCAAGTGCCCAAACTGTCTCACCATGAGATATAGTTCCTGAGTAAATTCGGCCTACTGCGACTTCTCCGGCATGGGGATCCATCCAAATCTTGGTAATCATCAATGAAAGCGGCCCAGCCGGATCACAACCAATCATGGCACTGCCTGTTGACGATTCGAGGTCTCCCTGCCAGATGTTTGGAATCCTGTATTGCTGAGCGACCATAGGAGATGGAAGCTCCTGTACTGCCATGTCGAGAAGTACTTCGTGAACGGGCGACTTCTTGGCCAATTCCTTTTGTTGCTCATTATGACAGTGCTCGAAGATGTCCTTGAATGAAATGCCAGACTTAGCCATGTAAGGTACAGTAATGCCCCAGTTGTGATATGCCGAGCCGAATGCTACTGTTCCACCTTGGACACTGACTTGCCAATCCTTGCGGTGCTCTTCGGGAGCAAATTGTCGAATTAGGGTGTTAACTCTGGTTATTTGCTCTTCGAATCTTTTCATCATGTCTTCTGGAGTGACTTGTAACTCATTGATTAGTCGGTCCACCTTATTGATGAACAGAACTGGTTTCACCTTCTCCTTGAGAGCCTGTCTAACTACAGTCTCAGTTTGAGGCATTGCACCTTCAACGGCACATGTTAGAATGATGCATCCATCTACAGCACGCATTGCTCTAGTGACGTCACCGCCGAAGTCAACGTGTCCGGGTGTGTCGATGAGATTGATTAGGTAGTCGTCTCCACTTACGCTGTGCACCATCGAAGCGCTTGCAGCATTGATAGTAATCCCACGCGCGCTCTCTTGGTCATCGAAGTCAAGGACACGTGACTTACCTGCCAAGTCTTCGGACATCATCCCAGCGCCTGCAATCAGGTTATCGGAGAGTGTCGTCTTACCATGATCGATGTGAGCTGCAATGGCAAGGTTTCGAATCCTGTCTCTCTGATGCATCACCTCGGTGGCACGCTTGATGTTGTCTTCCTTTCTACCCATTACATGCACCTGTTGACGCGGCGACCTAACTGCGGTTCATAAATCCGATTGTGAGACAACTGAACAGACTCTCAGTAGTCCTGTTGCGGGTATATGCCATCACCTAGCAGAGGCAGCAATTCTCTCGATCTCCTCTCGCTTGCCTACAGAGAAGGATGAGATGTCCCCCTCAGCAGCCTTGGATATCTCTGCGAGGATTCCCTCAGTTAGTGTCCTGCGACTCTTGGCAGTGGCTGAAGTAGAACCTATTGCGATGTTTCTAAGCGCAATATCGAGTCTTCGATTAGGAGATGAGTCAACTGCCTTGGGTTGACTAACTGCCCCTACCTTAATTCTAGTGATTTCCTCGCATGGAGCTGCTTCGATTATCGCATCGATGAACTTCTGAAGTGGATTATCTCCTGTCCTCTTACCGATGCTTTCTAGAGCATTCTCAAAGGCTCTGGCACAGTGCTGCTTCTTACCAGTGAACTTACCTGTTCGCATCAAATTGTTGATGAATCTCTCGACCACAGAAAGTTTTGATTTGCCGAACCATGCATTCGCATGCCTGCCTCCTGAATGAGGAGTACCTATGGTTGTCAGGTTGATGTAAGGAGCGAGGCCGGGGTCAGAACAAGTGACCTCGGAAGCATCCCATTTTCCGAACACCATGGTGCCGATACCCGCTATGGGTTGCTCTGGCTCGACTGCGGCTTCCTCGGACATGAAATCACCTGACCGGTTTCTCCTTGCGTCCACGGACCATCTCATCTAGAGATACGCCGTTTACCTTGATTACCTTGAATCGCACACCTGGTAGGTCTCCGTACGACCTACCCATCCTACCGCCGATGCCTTCGACGAGAACCTCGTCATGCTCGTCGATAAATGAAATCGCACCGTCTCCAGGTGCAAATGCTGTGAGTTTGTTACCTGTCCTGATTAGACTAATCTTGACAGCCTTCCTGATGCCCGAGTTAGGTTGCTTGGCCTCGAAACCGACCTTCTCAATGACAATTCCCTTAGCTTGTGTGCTCCCTTTCAGGGGGTCGTGCTTCAGAACTCCTCCTTGCCGGCGCTTGATTTCGCGGTCTCGGAACTTACGCTCCTTCCAGCGATACTTCTTACGATCATTCTTCATCTTCGATCCGGAGAATAATCCACGACCCAAGTGTACACCTCAGAATGACGCCCCGCCGACCTACCCTCCATATAAGAGCGTGACGGACTCACCGTAGGTGAGGGGTTCTAGCACCCCAACCTCACCAACATTGAAACAGAAGACGCGTCGGGCCCTAATTATGGCCTTCAGAGACCTGTTAGCCGGAGTTGATGAGGTCGATGAGGAGATTAGTGTCAACCACGATATGTTGGACCGCTCTGCATCCATCGGACACAAGGCAGTGATATTCAACCGAATCAAGGAGTCTAGTGGTTTCCGCTCGGCTCTGAATGTACTCGCAAGAGACAGGTTATGCTCACTATTCAAAGTCACTCCCGGCGAATTGATTGACATTTTGGCTTGGGCGATGGAGAACCCAATCGAGCCAGTGATTGTTGAGAAAGAAGATGCTCCGGTTTTTGACAATACTCAAGATTCAGTAGATTTGTCTGTACTACCAATACCTTGGCACTATCCAGAGGATCGTGGCCGTTACCAATCGGCCTCTGTAATTATCGCTCAGTATGACGGAATCAGAAACATGTCATTCCATCGCCAATTCCTGCGCGACTCGAGACACACTGTATCTCGATTCGTTCCTAGACACCTCAGAACGATGACTGACAAGGCACGGGCCAATGGAGATGAAATTGATATCGCAGTAGTTAACGGTCCTGATGCAACTGTTCTACTCGCTGCAGCGATGTCATTCATACATGATTTAGATGAATTGACTGTAGCAGCAGCACTCCACCAGAGATTGCATGGAGAGCCACTCAAACTAGTCACTTTGTCTAACGGAATACAAGTTCCTGCTGATTCTGAGTATGCAATGGAGGCCAGGATCACCCTAGAAGATGATGATGAGGGTCCTTACGTAGATATCACCGGAACAGTAGATGATGTCAGGCAAGAACCTGTGATAGCATACGATGCAGTACATCACAGGGATGCTGCTGTTTTCCACGCATTGATTCCAGCTGAAGTCGAGCACAGAACCCTCATGGGATTACCAAGAGCCCCTACTATCAAGTCCGCAGTTAACGAAGTCGTGCCATGCACTGACGTATACATGACCGATGGAGGTAGTGGTTGGCTGTCGGCTGTCGTTTCGATTGAGCCCCAAAACGAAGGAGACGGAATCAAGGCGATTCATGCAGCCTTGGACGGTCACAGATCTATGAAGCAAGTCACCATAGTGGATACGGACATCGATTGCTCAAACCCGGTTCGTGTTGAGTGGGCTTTGATGACACGTTGGCAACCAGACAAGGATACTGTGATTCTATCTGGGCAAAAAGGGTCCAGTTTAGACCCATCCAGAGGAGAGGATGGTCTAACCAGTAAGATTGGCATAGATGCCACCTTGCCACCGGGAATTGACCGCTCCCCGTACGAGAGTGTCTTGTGAGGTGTCAGATGGCAACCGATATGGGTGCTACTCTACAACATCCTCGACGTAGCCTAGGCAATCGCCATCGCAGTCAAGCCCTCAAGTTCCTCGAGATGTCGAAGGACCAGTCGGAATACCTCGGATGGGCCGAGCAAAGTGCTAGACAAGCAGTATTACACGATTTTACACACCCGGATAACTGGAGAGTGTTAGTTGAAATCAAATTGATTATCGGAGATGCTGCTGGAATACGCGCTGTTCTAGTCGAGTTGTTCTCTATACTGGGCAGGGATCCTGAGTCCCTGAAACAGCTCGATGGAGTCGATATGGCAAGAAAGGGCTCTCAGATACTCGAAGCTAGCCTTAGTGCCGACCCTCTAGATCCTGATATATGGTGGCAAACGGTTGATGTTGACCAAAATGGAGTGAATGAATTCTGTCAGAGGGTTCAGACACTCGACCTACAGGACATTAGGGCCAGCGTACTATTCTCGCGAAGGCTTGAGAGACTAAGGGACTCCGGATATGAAGATGAGTTTCTGGAGTTGTCAAAGTTGGTATTAGCGCACAGACCTAACAATCACGAGACTTGGTCAGAGTTAGGGCGAATGCACGAGAGGAGAGGAGAATTCGATAACGCTTGGATGTGCTACGACCAAGCTCAGTTACACTTCCCAGATATTGCAGTTAGGGATCGATTCATTGAGAGAATGGAATCGAAGATGGATACTGGCGACTCGTCCCCATGGAATGGCCCTGGTCTGGATACGAAAGTGCAATTCCTTCGTCGCATGCAAAATCTCGCTGGGCAATCCTCATCTTCTGCTGAGGTCGAAGAAGCAGATTTAGGGGAACACAATCAATTCGATGAAATAGATTCATTGTTGCAGGCCAATAGAGTGACAGAGGCGTTCTTCCTCGCTAGGAGAATGTCTGCTGAAGGTGTCGAAGGAGCAATTGATAGAGTTGATGAGATTAGAGGTATGCTATGACTGAGGAATTCGCATTGGCATGGACTACCCCTAAGTTCTCGGCCGAAAATTGTTGGATAATGGTGCTGCATTCACAAAGAGGATGGGAATTGCCAGGCGGGTTAATCGCTGAGGGCGAAGAGATTGAGCAAGCAGCCCTAAGAGAATTATTTGAGGAAACCGGACTGTTAGGTATAGCAGTGGCAGTGGATTCATCGATTGTGAAGGGAGGACATGTTGTTTGGGTGCAAGTCGATGAGGAGCCTGGTCCTCTTCCTTGG
>CAXEUQ010000069.1:0-5330 GCA_963999425.1 uncultured Candidatus Poseidoniales archaeon
TCGACTCCGGGTCACTGCACATCTACGGCTCAGACGGAATGATAGTCGGTACAGCCGAACTGCATGAGAGAATCGTAGGCCTAACAAACTCGGATGGCAATGTAATCGCTGCAACAAGTAACGGTGGTGTAATGGCTTTCCACGGCAAGCCTCTGTGGGAGTACACTATCGATTCGGGCTGCGAGACGATATGTACACATCCAAATGGGGTTCTGGTGGCAGAATCTTCCGAAAGACTCCTGCTTCTGTCTACCGAAGGAGATTTACTGGCTTCGACAGAGTGCCAGTTGCCAGAACTAATCGCTTGCTCTGAGGATGGAACCTGCGCTGTTGCGCTGGAGAATGGAAACGTACTCTTACTCAATGAATCACTCGAGATTTTACATGACTCTCCCGCGGCCGCCGATGATGTCGAAACAATCTCATGCATGACCTTCCGAAGTGACGGTGTCCTGATGGTAGCCAGAAACTCGCTTGGGGTCACCGTCGATGATCGCCCCGAGAACAGAATCGAGTGCTGGCATCCAGAAACAGGACTGCTGAACTCCTCCGAGGTTGCTTCTAGAGTCACAGCAATGCTAGCGACCGAACAGGGCGTTTTACTGGGGTGCTTCGATGGAACACTGGCGAGAATGCGCATAGGTAGCGACGAGCCAGAGAATATCCACCAGTTCGACTATCAGGTCTCAAGCATCGCCCCTTGGGGAGATGATTTGCTGGTAGCCTCATGGTTCGATGTGTTCAGAGTATCCTATGAGGACACTATCGCATGGCAGTTTGAGCACCCTGGAATCGTAGAGCACGTGTTGCTACTCGGTGAGCGAGTGGCTCTAATCGGTGATGACCGCAAGTCAGGCGGCGCTCCAGCTCCAATCGTCATCATCGACCCCGATACACCGGCATCTGAAGATCACCTCGCAATAGGAGACTCTTCGGTAGGCAGCAAGGAGTACTCCGGCGAACTTTCTCCCGAAGAGGAGACTATCGCTGATTCGCGACCCGAAACTTCCCCGCAGGCGAATATCATACTCCAAGACCTCAATGAGGAACAGGAGGTGGAATTCCGAGAAGCAGAAGAGGAGTCCGATATCCTTGAGGAATTGTCTTCCTCGGCTCGTGCGATTAACCTGCCTCCTGTGGCCGATGCAGGAGAGGACACGACAGTCGAGGCCGACGACCAAGGGAAGGCTGAGGTTCTGCTTGACGGCAGCCGCTCATTCGACCCAGACGGCGATATTGTATCTTGGGCATGGGAGGACGACAGAAATCGGGTGATTGGCGACAGCGACAGAATCAGAGTTAGATTGTCGAAAGGAGTTCACGCCTTCCACCTGACAGTCACAGACGACAGAGGCTCTGCGACGAAGTCTTCGATTACAGTCCGAGTCAGATGATTATAGTTTAGCCAACTCTGACTTGAGAGCAGGCAAAGCATCTTCCCAAGTTGCTACTATCCCATAGTCTGCAACTCCGAATATGGGTGCATCGGGATCCTTGTTGATGGCAACGATGTACTTACTCGTCTTCATGCCCGCAAGGTGCTGGATGGCCCCGCTGATTCCTACTGCAATATACAGGCTCGGTGTCACCGTCTTTCCGGTCTGACCGACCTGCATGCTGTGAGGAATCTCGTCCCAGGTATCCACAGCCGCCCTACTGGCTCCGACGGCAGCCCCGATGATGTCTGCGACCTCATTGAGGTGAGAGAAGTTGGATGGGTCTCCCATCCCCCTGCCTCCGGAGATGATGATATCCGCCTCGGCGACATCAAGCCTCTCGCTAGCCTTGGCAATTGCCTCCTTCACAGCCAGACCTACATCGGCGCTCTGATTGACCGTGCTGACATCCGCACTTCCTCCGTCTGGAGCAGCATCGAAGGCATTGGCTCGCAGTGTGATGACGCATGGGCCTGAGACATTGGAGGTCTCAATCGCCTTGCCCGAGTATATCGGTCTGGTTACAACCATGCCTGCCTCCAATCCGGTGGCATCCTGAATAACTGGAATCTTCCTAATTGCAGCCAAAGAAGCTGCGATATCCCTGCCCCGAGGAGAGGCGGCTGCGAGGACCAGATCCCCAGCAACCTGCGAATCAAGTGCAGTAGCCCATGCTCCTCCTTCGTAGGTACCAAAGCAGTCACCCTCGACTGAGACGACCTTGGATACTCCAGAAATAGAAGCGGCCTCAGAAGTCCCGACTCCTCCCGGGCACAGTACGGTTGTAGCCCCTCCCAAAGAAGAGGCGGCCCCGACCAATTGTGCGGTGACCGGAGTCAGTCCTTCAACTGTAGAATCAGCGATTACTGTTACATCCATTTCTATCACCTAAATTACGTTGGCCTCATCTCTGAGCTTACCCACTACAGTGGCTACTGAATCGGCCCCTTCGAACTTCTGTCCAGGTGGCTTCTCCGGAGGAGGCGAATGACTCACCAAGGTTACTCTGGAAGCGTCGATTGAAACACCTAGATCCTCGGGAGAAACCGTCTCTATTGCCTTCTTCTTCGCCATCATGATGCCTCTCACATTCGGCCTGCGAAGCTCTTCTGATCCCTTATCGAATGCAAACACACAAGGTGCGGAAACGTGCACTCTCTCATTCCCTCCTGAACTTGAGCGCAGTGCGAGATAACCGCCTCCGTCGGCAGACACCTCAGAGACATGTGATACGCAACTCGCACCCATCAACATGGCCACGCCAGGACCAGTAGAACCTCCATTGGTATCAGCAGCCTGCTTGCCACAGAATACGACATCGCATTCTGCTCGTCCCAGAGCGGCTGCTAAAACTGACTGAATCTGGGTGCTGTCAAGTGAATCATGACCATCAATTTGGACATGCATCAAGGAATCTGCACCGACTGCGGCAGCATCGGTGAGCATCTTGGCAGCGCGCGCGGGACCACAGGTGATTGCGACGACATCGCCTCCGCCCGCTTCTTTCAGCCTAAGGGCGCTCTCTAGAGCGTATTCATCGTATGGGCTCATCGACCACTTGCTGACTGCAGACTCATCGACTCTGCCTCCGGAGACTCCTATCCTAGCAGTGGTATCGGGGACTTGCTTGAGTAGAACGCCTATGGGCATGGGAAACAGCACTCCGAGAGTCGGTCCCGCTATCAATTTTCGGAAATTACTTCCTAGTTACAGGCTAGGGCTCTCTGGTGAATGACTGGATGCCCGTTATGTGACGTCCAAGAATCAGGTTGTGGATGTCGTGAGTGCCCTCGTAGGTCTTGACTGACTCCAGATTGGCCATGTGTCTCATGATAGGGTACTCATCTAGGATTCCATTGGCACCATGGATGTCTCTGGACATTCTAGCAATCTCTAATGCAATGTCGACATTATTCATCTTGGCTAGCGATATTTGCTCTGGAATCCAAGTCCCGTCGTCCTTCTTATTGCCGAGGTGATATGCCAGAAGTTGGGCCTTGGTAATCTCCCTGAGCATCCAAGACAGTTTATTCTGGACCAATTGGAAAGATGCTATCGGGTGTCCGAACTGGATTCTACTCAATGCATACTCCTTGGCTGAGTCGAAGCATGATTGCGCTGCTCCCACAGCGCCCCATGAAATTCCATAGCGAGCGTTGTTCAGGCAACTGAACGGGCCCTTGAGTCCCTTTACTCCGGGTAGAATCCTGTCCTTCGGGATTGCACAGTCTTGGAAAACCAACTCGCTGGTTACACTGGCCTTCAGCGAGTGCTTACCAGTCATCTCGGGAGCTGAGAAGCCGGGATCATCCTTCTCGACAATGAATCCCCTAATCACGCCGTCTAGTTTGGCCCAAACCACAGCCAGATCGGCGATTGTTCCGTTAGTAATCCACATCTTTGCTCCATTAAGCAGGTAGTGGTCACCCTTGTCCTCGGCTCGAGTAATCATGTCGCCAGGATTCGATCCGTAGTCGGGCTCAGTCAACCCGAAACAGCCGATGAGTTCACCAGTGGCCATCCTAGGCAGGTAGTGGTTCTTCTGCTCTTCACTCCCGAAGTCCCAGATCGGGTACATCGCTAGAGAGCCCTGAACGCTGGCGAATGACCGAACACCACTGTCTCCTCGCTCCAACTCCTGACAGATGAGTCCGTATGCTGTGTATGACAGACCTGGGCAACCGTATCCCTTCAGAGGCGCACCGAGGATGCCCATCTCGCCCAAATCGACTCTCCACTTGTCCGGGAATACTCCATCGCGACATGCCTGCTCTATGTTTGGAATGACCTCCTTGTCGACCCAGTCTCTGACCATGTCGCGAACCATCCTCTCCTCCTCGGTTAGGAGGGCATCGATATCGTAGAAGTCCAATCCCTCGTATGCCATGTCCCTCACCTATCGCGACCACGCGGCCCAAATGAACGTTGCCGATTAGCGCCCCCTCTTTCTGCGAACCTCTCGCTTCGCCGAACGCTTCTCCTCATCAGTCCCGAATCTACGTGTGAACCAGTTCTGTAGACTGGGCGATAGACTGAGTGAGACGCTGAGAATAACCAGAATTGTCGCAGCTGGAATGGCTATCAGTATCCATACTCCGAGTACTCCACCTGGAATCGACTCAGAGGGCGGGTGATACTGAATCAAAGTCCCCTTGTCAGTCAGAATCCAGCCACTGTCTCTATCTGTAGCCCAACTGGTCACGACCCTGTGACCGGCGATGCCGGCGTCGAATTCCTCAACATCCACGTTCTCAAGCCAGGGAAATGTTCCGTTTGCGCTAATGTCATGCTCGATAAGCGAGAAAGGAGCG
Organism: uncultured Candidatus Poseidoniales archaeon; assembly: GCA_963999425.1. Classification (GTDB taxonomy): domain Archaea; phylum Thermoplasmatota; class Poseidoniia; order Poseidoniales; family Thalassarchaeaceae; genus Thalassarchaeum. Next base: position 4,748 of record CAXEUQ010000069.1, read on the forward strand.
ACAGAGATGATTGACCTATCTCCATCCTGTCCTGAGATGCCGGTGAATGTGCCTTCAACCTCAGTTACTTGCTGTATGATCAGGTCGGACCACCAAGGAATCTGAGAGTTCAATACAATCGTCCCGATGTTCCTATCATCAGAGACAGCAACGCAGCGTCCGTCTTCCACAGGTGGGCAGAATACATCCTGCCAAGGATAACCCGTTCCTCCAATCCAGTGCAAACCATGATCTCTGTCTATAACGCCTATGCCGTCGACAAGACTCGCGACTACGCAAAGCTTCTGAGTTCCGTGACAGTCAATTGCTGTGATATCACTGCTACCTCTTCCCTCAAGAAGGTGCACCTCGGCTCCTCCGTCAGCAGCAGCCCTCATCCGCCATAGCCAGCCGTCTGAACCTCCCACATACGCCCAAGAGCCACCCGGATTCCAAGCCACTGAATGCAAGTCGACATTGCCGAATTCGATATCACCTCCGGCGTCTGTTACGGAATAATCACTCCGGGCATACCTCAGAACCTCCCCCGAATCACCCACGATCAAGGCCGTCTGGCCGCCGGGATGAAAATCACCCGCATGCA
>CAXEUQ010000070.1:0-5316 GCA_963999425.1 uncultured Candidatus Poseidoniales archaeon
CACCTCCGAATTCTATTCGTCATTTTCTCCCTCCATTTTGAAATCCATACTAGCCGAATTGATACAATATCTCTCTCCCCCATGTTGCATTGGACCATCATCGAAAACATGTCCTAGGTGTGCATCACACGAACCGCAACGAACTTCTACTCTGACCATCCCAAATGCCCTGTCTTCCAATCTAGTTATGCCTGCATTTGGATGTTCAGTATGGAAAGCAGGCCAACCACATCCCGATGGATACTTCATTTCTGATGTGAAGAGCAAGTGCCCGCAACATATGCAATGATAGTCACCCTTCCTGTCCTCGAGATTGTATATACCAGTGTTAGGGCGCTCTGTTCCGGCCTGTCTTGTCACGTGGTATTGCAATTGGGTAAGGCGGCTACGCCATTCTGCATCTCTTACAGGGTCAATCTTCGGCAGTCCACTCATTGTACTGCCCCGTATTCCTTCTCTACTCGCAGGGCGCGTTCAAGAACTGTATCCCAGTCATCAACATATTCTACGGGGTCTGCCTTACCGATTGCGTGGAAGGCGAGAATCCTCTCTACGTCAGAACCGGTCTTTCCAGAACTCCTGCCTTGCCTATCTGGGTTATACGATGTGTTGGTGTTTGCAAACACTACATCGAAGTCCAATCCCAGTTTCTGGCATGACTGCAAAGCGTCCCTAAGTATTCCCTCCTTATCCGAATCGATATATGGCAAGTCAATCGTAATTCTGTCTGATCCCCAGTTACCAGTGTCTAGTGCCTGCATTAGTTGACTGTAGAATTCAGGCCTGCAATCGGGATAGATAGCATGGTCACCTGAATGAACCCCTAGTGTCAATGAAACGTTGCAGTCTTCCACTGCCGAGATTGACAGAGCGTGTCCATAGAGAATCGATGTGAAGATTGCGTTCCTGTTTGGGACTACTGTATGTTTCATCTGCTCCTCCTCATAGTGACCTTCTGGGACATCTGTGGAGGTGTCAGTCAGCGTTGAAGCAAATGAGGACATAGCGCTAGAAAGATCCACAAGTATCTGTTCAACAGTATATCCTTTAGAAGCAAGATATTCGATATTCTTCTGTGCCCTCTCCAATTCTACGATATGCCTCTGTCCGTAATTGTATGAGATACAGGTGACGGAATGCCCGCTCGCGAGCATACGCAGCAGCAGAGCGGTTGAATCCATCCCTCCACTCAATGCCATCACGACTCTCATTCTACGCACATCCACTTGTGAGTCTGGAGGGATAGTCTCCACGATGGATTCGCTTTGACCACCTCGTAAGTCTGATGGAAATTGAGCCCATTCCACTCTACACTCCTATCTTCGTCATAACACGGCTGCAAGAAGTGATGATGGAAGCCTTCCTTGAGTTCATCATACATCGTCATGTCTTGTCCTAGATACACCACCTTGAGCTCATCCCCTTCTCGTTGTCTGATTGCGACATCTGGGTATTCCTGGTCCTTGGGACTTACACAGACCCAATCGATAATTCCCGTAGGCAATGCAACAGTCCCATTTGTCTCGATACTGATGTAGTAGCCCATTGCCTTGAGAGAATTGCATAGTGGAGGCAGGTCTTGTAGAGCCGGCTCACCTCCTGTCAATATCACCCTATCACAGTCATATCTGGTAACCGCATCAATTAGTTGACCCAGTGTCATATCCTCCCATTCATCAAATTCAGTATCGCACCACGGGCATCTCAGGTTACATCTTCCAAATCTAATGAATACCGAAGCCTCTCCAGCATGATATCCCTCGCCTTGGACGCTGTGAAAAATCTCGACTATAGGGTATACTTGCTCGAGACCGGAATCTGTAGGCAGTAGTACCATAGTATCACTGATTAATCAATTGCATTAACTCGGCTCTAGCTTGAGGCTTATCGAAGAATGCTCCACGCATGGAACTGGTCACCATCACTGCATTCTGTTTGGCAACTCCTCTGCAGCGCATGCAACCATGTTGAGCCTCGATTACTGCCGCGCATCCAAGTGGTTGTATCACCCTTTGCAAGTCTTCAACAATAGACTCGGTCAATCTCTCTTGGTTCTGCAATCTCTTCGAATGCATATCCAATAGTCTAGCGAGTTTACTGATTCCAACAATCTTGTCTACGGGTATATATGCGATGTGAGCCTTGCCAGAGAAAGGTTGCAAATGGTGTTCACAAACCGAATGAAACTCCACGTCCTTCAGTAGAACAATCCCGTCATAACCCTCCGAGTTGAATGTTGCAGACAGTATTACAGCTGCATCTTGGCCATATCCACTGTAGATCTCCTTGAACGACTCGATTACTCGCTCAGGGGTTCTTTCCAATCCTTCTCTAAGGTCTCCGTCGATGTCCTCGATATGCCGTATCAGAGTTTCAACAGCCTCGACCGCTTGTGCATGGTTAGCATCATTCATCTGATTCCCTCGATATCCTGCCGTGCATCTCGTCTATAGCATCTAATTGGTCGAGCAATTTTCTGCAGGCTGTCCTGACTGCATCTGCGAGAGATACGAACTTCTTGTCATCACCCACGTGGGTTCTGAGGTCATCAAGCAACTGTGCGGGTATGTCCAGACTTACCTTGGGCATGTATGGCGCACGATATACAGCGAATAAGTATTACTCAGAGAATACTCTGTGAATACTAAGCACGAAAACTCTCAATTTTATTGTCAATATCAGGGTGGGTGTCGCATATCCTACTGGCTCGCTGAGAAAGCTGGTTTATCTGAGCATAGACCTCATCGTTAGTAACTCCCTGGTCTAGTAAGCTAGCGACCAAAGCCAGACCACCCTGAATCGCACCAGCATCGAGGTATGCATCATTGGTAATCTGCCCCGAATCCCTCAGATTCCCGAGTGTCTCGGATAGGAAATCAACCTCGGCAGAGACTATTGAGGAAGTCAACTCTCCATTTCTAGTGAGTCGGCTCATCGAGGTCTGCATGGACCGCCGAAATTGCATTGTCTTTTGACTGTTATCAATTGCGTTGCACCAACTCGACGAGCACGCCTCCGGTAGATGAGGGGTGCACAAAAGCGATGAGTGTACCTCCAGCACCCTCGACAGGATCGTGGTTAATCATCCTGAATCCCGAAGCAGTGAATTCGGAAATTTTGGCCTGGAGATCATCTACAGTGAAGGCAATTTGTTGAATTCCGCTTCCACGCTTTTCGATGAATCTACCTACGGGTGTTTCCGGGCCTAAAGGTTCCAACAATTCTACCTTAGTTGAATCACCTCCTCCTTCAAACATTCTGATTCGTACCCCTTGTTCCATATTCACTTGGTCATCTTTGGGTACAAGTCCAAGCAATTCCCAGAAAACTGAAGCTTTCTCAATGGATTGAGTAGCTATCCCTACATGATCAATTCTAGGCTTCATCATACTCCACTCGGCGATACCCAAGTCCCGAAGACTTCCCTCATGATCTCATTCATTTCCCCTATTGTTGCTCCAGCCTTGGCTGATGCGATTAATGGCTCCATCACATTCTTTCCTTCAGTGCATGCTTGTTTCAGATTTTTCAAGGCTGATTGAGTCTCAGAATCATCTCGCTCAGCCCTATGTGTTTCGAGCCGTTCTATACACCTCTTAGTGTTCTCAGAATCAATCTTTAATCCACTATCGTGCAATTCATCATCATCGTTGTGTACATTCACACCAACAACTCCAATCTGTCCGCTTTCTATCGAATTGATATTCTTCCATGCACTTTCGTGAATCAATCGCTGTTGCAAACCAGACTTCACACAGGTTAGAGCCCCGCCCCGAGATTGTATATCATCAATCAACTTCTTAGCCTCCGAAGCAATACTCGATGTCATTTCCTCAACTAGATATGAGCCTGCAAGTGGATCAACAGAGAACGGTACCCCTGTCTCTTCTGCAATGATTTGTTGCGTCCTAAGCGCTATGGTAGCGGCTTCCTCAGTGGGCAGACCAATTGCCTCATCGTAGCTGTTGGTGTGCAGAGATTGGGTCCCTCCGAATACTGCAGACAGGGCTTGGTAAGCAACCCTGACGGTGTTGTTGAGGGGTTGCTGCGCAGTGAGTGTGACCCCTGCCGTTTGTGTATGGAAGCGCAATTGGGACGAGCGAGGGTCTTCAGGAGAGTAGAGTTCGGTAACTATGTCGTGCCAGAGCATCCTCGCTGCTCGAAACTTAGCAACTTCTTCTAGAAAGTCGTTGTGCGAGCTGAAAAAGAACGACATGCGCGGTGCAAACTGGTCGATCTCAAGACCAGCATCAAGAGCGCTATTCACGTACTGCATGGCATTAGACAGAGTAAGTGCCACCTCTTCGATTGCGGTGCATCCAGCCTCCCTCATATGGTATCCACTGATAGAGATAGTATTCCACGAAGGAGTGTTTTCCATGCACCACTCCATGAGGTCAGTAGTCAGCCTCATTGATTGCTCTGGAGGGTAGATGTACAGGCCTCTGGCAATATATTCCTTGAGGATATCATTCTGTACGGTACCACGCAGACTATTTCTATCGGAGCCTGAATCCTCTGCAGCAGCCACATACATGGCTAAAATCGAGGCAGCAGGTGCGTTAATGGTCATCGAAGTGGAAATTGAAGACATATCGATGTTTTCGAACAGTGCTTTCATGTCATGTATAGTGTCTATTGGCACACCGACTCGTCCAACTTCACCATGTGAATGTGGATGATCGGAGTCAAGGCCAAGTTGTGTGGGCAAATCGAATGCAACGGATAGTCCAGTCTGACCGTTATCGAGTAGACTTCTGAAACGAGCATTCGTATCTTTAGCAGTCGAGAATCCAGCGTATTGACGCATCGTCCACATCTTGCTGCGATACATGTCGGAGTGTATCCCTCTGGTATACGGAGGATGACCAGGATTTGGATGACCTTCAGGATTTAGGCCCGCAGCGTTTGCTGTCTCAGATGTGGCGACATCTGATCTATCCATTCCACTCATCGTGGTAGAACGGGGCTTGTCCACGATAACGGGAGGGGGGAATGCACCATGAACAATGTGCTAGTGGTGGTGGCCACCAGGGCCATGTACATGCCCATGTGCCAGCTCCTCAGGACTGGCATCTCGAACAGAATTTACTTCGACTTCGAAATGAAGGGTCTTACCAGCCATTTGATGATTGAAATCTACGCGTACTGTGTCTCCATCAACAGCGGCTATAGTAAACTGCACAGGGCCTTGATCGCTATGTGCAGCCATTACCATGCCTGGCTCAATCTCCATATCTGAAGGAAATTGGTCACGTGGTATATCTTGGAAGGCAGAATCATCACGGTGCCCATATGCCCTTTCAGGAGTGAGTG
>CAXEUQ010000071.1:0-5292 GCA_963999425.1 uncultured Candidatus Poseidoniales archaeon
CGGCGCTGCAATCAGCCGGTTAGATCTGTAATTGACGTACTGGTGGGGATGGCGAAATGAAGTTGATGATTCTCGAATCAGGTGCGAAGGCACGTACTGTCAAGGGCTACTTAGGCAGTGGTTGGATAGTCGAAGCCTGCAACGGACACGTTCAGGATCTGCCTTCTGGGAATGGCTCAAAGCAGAGGTCGAAGGCTATGTGGGCGGCCGATAAGGGAGAATTACCAGAACCTCCTTGGGATTGGACAGAAGGTGCTGAGAGAGTAATCAATTCCATCTTGGCCAGAGCTAGGAAATCGGGTGTTGAGGAAGTTTACATCGCAACAGATCCCGACAGGGAAGGAGAGTTCATCGCATGGAGATTGAGCATACTGTTCGCTGAGTTCGCGAAGGTCAGGAGAGTGACGTTCAACGAGATTACCAAGACGGCTGTATCTGAATCAATCTCAAATCCAAGTGGAATTGACTCGAATCTGGTAGATGCTGCCAAGGTTAGGCGTTTCATGGATCGGTTAGTTGGATACAGGTGCTCCAGATTCAGCAAATCTTGGAGTCTCTCATCCATGGGTCGGGTCCAGACTCCTACATTGGGTTTCATTGTCGATAGAGAGATGGAAAGAGAGGCCCATGTCCCCATAGAGTACCACAGCGTACATGCGGATTCTCAGGATGTTAGATTCAACGTCCGTTTCCATGAGAAAGACGATGATGATGCTTGGTTCGATGATGCTGGTAAACACAGGGCCGATAGAACGTCAGACGGCGAACTGGCTAAGTCCTCCTTTGATGCCATATCTGAATCTGAGTCCCTGACAATCACTTCCGTGAAGGATGGCATAACGAAAAGGAGTCCTCAACCGCCTTTCACCACGGATACTATGCTGCAAGCAGGCAGTTCGACACTCGGATGGTCAGTTTCGAAGACCAGTCGAATCGCTTCTTCCCTGTACCAGTCAGGTTATGTGACTTACATCAGGACCGACTCCACTAGGACTAACCCCGCAGCACGTGAGATAGTGAGGCAGTACGTCCGGGACAAATTCGGAGAAGATCATCTGGGCAAAGGAGTAGTCGGGAGTGATGCTAAGAACAAGGGGAACATCCAAGATGCGCACGAGGCCATCAGGCCGAGTAAGCCCGAAGTTTCTTCAATCAAAGCATCGGCTGATGAGAAGAAATTGTACACCCTTATCTGGGCTCGCTTCGCCGCCAGCCAGATGTCTCAGTCCATCAGAGAAAGGAGAGATTTAGAGGCCTCGGTTACCAATTGTCAAAAGCCTCTCAGAGGAACTGCTTCGTGGCGTACGCATAGTGGCTGGGAAGCGGTTTACGACCAATTCAACAGTAATGTCCGGACTAATCCTCCTGAAGGATTACTCGAGAAAGGGGCTGTATGGGGAATCGATAGTTCAGACGAAAGTCCGAAAATGGTCACAGATCACACCAAGCCTCCGCGTAGGTATACTGAGAGTTCAATCGTACAAGCCATGAAAAAAGCAGAGATAGGGCGTCCCTCAACCTACGTCAGCACAATTCAGAAACTTACTGGCAGGGGTTATGTCGAATCTGATGGAGGTTCACTGCGACCTACCAAAGACGGACGACTGCTTTGGAACCAAGTGGTACCTTTCTACAATATGCAAAACGGCGATGTTGGTCTATTTACTCCCAGTTTCACATCGAAAATGGAAGGGGACTTGGATTTAGTGGAGAACGGAAAGCATGACGGTCCTGATGTATGGGAGTCATTCGTTGAACAATTCAGAGACATGCACAACAACGCACTTAGCATCAGAAAGAAGACTGCTACACCGCGACAGAAATCACTGATTGAATCTCGCATCGCACATCTAGAGACTGAGTTGGTCGAGAATCTCATGTCAGGAAAGTCGGTGGATGAAATCAGTGGTGATGAGGCACGATCAATCATTGACAGGTTACAGGAGATTGGAGACAGCGTGGGCTATCCTCCCAGTGAAAAACAGAGTGCTCTAATCATCAAACTGGCAGATCAAAATGGAATAGGTCTGGATGGCGCACTTGAGTTGGCAGGAGTCAGTGAAATCTCTTCATTGACTGGAGGAGGCAATGGGACTGCTAGCGAGCTAATCGGCAAACTTATCGAGATGTCAAAGGGGCTGCCAGCCACTGAATCACAAGTTGATCTTATCGAGAAACTGGCAGAACAGAATGAGAAAACAATTTCTGAAGTACTGGCGACAGTCGGGGCTCGGGACTTATCTGAGTTGACGAAAACCGATGCTAGCACGATTATCTCCAAGATGAAAGGACGTTCGCGAGGGCGACGCAGGAGAAGTCAATCCTAGATTGGCTTCCTAGGCAGGACTCAATAACGGATGGCTGAGAGGCCTATGCGTATGGAATACGATTTCGTGATAGTCGGTGCAGGCCCAATCGGTGGCTTACTGGCTCAGCGTCTGTGCAAAGGAGGAGCAACTGTTCTAATCATCGAAGAACATGCGCAAGTAGGTAGGCCGTTTCAGTGCGCGGGCCTTGTCAATCCAGAGGCCATGGAACTGGTTGGGCTCACCGATACTGTACTAACTCCTATCTGGGGTGCTCGAATCCATAGCCCCTCTGGCCAAGTCGTTTCTGTAGGATCTCCTGAAGTTGTCAGGACTTGGAGTGTTTGCAGGAAGTTGTTCGATGAGGCTATCATAGAGGAAGCAATGGATTCGGGGGCGGATCTTTGGCTTTCCTGCTCTCCAATATCAGCCGAACAAGACGAGACTGGTGTGGACATCAATATCTCTACTCCTACTGGAGAGGTCAATGTCAGATGCTCTATGCTATGCGGTGCAGATGGAGCTCATTCTTGGGTCAGAAGGAACTTCAGGATGGGTCGTCCGAAGGAGTTGATGGTCGGATTCCAGATTGAGGTTACAGGTTATGTCGGCGAGGAAGGAAGACTCGATATGTATACTGGATCAGATACCTCACCCGGATTCTTCGCTTGGGCTATTCCGTCCGGGGACACTACAAGAATAGGTACTTGGAGCAAGGCGGAACTGATGGACGGTAAATCACCAGAACAGTTCCTTGAAGCACTCATGCATAATCCATTGTGGTATAGGAGATTCTCCGGGTGCAGAGAGGTTGGTAGGTTCTGCGGTCCAGTGCCAAGCGGGATTGTCAGCCGCCCCCTCAGAGGAAGAGTGATGCTATTCGGTGATGCTGCCGGCCTATGCAAGCCGACAACTGGTGGCGGGATAGGACCAGGATTCATGCACATTGAAGCAACCGCACCTATACTACTAGACAGAGTGCTAAATTCACTATCTCAATCGGACATGGAAAATATGGTGTTGAAGGTCATCGATCCTATTCGTAAGGACCAATTGAGGGCGAGGGCTCTGAGAGATTCATTCCTTACTCAAATGGATGATGATGAGTTGGACGAAGTGTTCTCTGTCTGGTCCAAACCCGAAGTCACTGAATTAATCAACGAAGTCGGAGAGATTGAGAACCCGATTCCCTTGGGTTTGAAGATGCTAAGAGAAGTCCCGGAATTCAGATCACTAGCCAAGCGTGCGGTGAAAGCGGTGTTGTGGGGTTGATATGTTCCGTTCCGTTCAGAGACTCAGATATCCTCCATTCGAACATGCCAGCATGGACCCCAAGGGACTTCCGATGATTGAGGTTATTGTTGAGTCCGAGCAGAGTCCGCCTCCTGCGTTCTCAATAGGTCAAGACGACGACTGGAAGGTTGAATGGAGGTCTCCAAAATCAGATGATCATGGCATCCATACTCTCACTTGCGAAGTCTCAAGAGAGCCTTTTGATTTCATCACGAGAACGAGGAATGGTTGGTACATTGAACCCGATCCTCTTCATTCTCTTGCCAGAAAGGTGATTCGCCCCGCTGTCGTAATTATCATCCTCTCACTACTCATCCACAGTTTAGAGCCCGGATTGGTTGCAAGCGGTATCCTATCGGAGTCATTCGCTGGATCATATAGAATCGGGCCCCTCGACTACCCTAAATTGCTGTTCTTCTCGTTCCCAATTTTCATCGTCCCGATTATTTTCAGGATTCTAGCCAATCTGCGTGATATCAAGAGGCAGAACCGTTACATCTCAGATCCCCTGAGTGACATTGAACTATCGGCTGAAGTTCTTGGAAACGGCCTGCAAATCATGCTCCGACAAGTCCCTGTCGAAGTGATTGTGCAAAGAGCCAGGCTACAAGTTGGAATGATTGTACCCGAACGTGAGAAGGTGCTAGAAGCTCTCAATCGAGAGGAAGGGAGACAATCAGCTCCGGGGATGTCCACACGTCTCCCAGACAGAAGGATAGCTGCAGGTGAGGAACTTGGTACTGGAGTAGGAGAGTCCATACCTCTTGCCGTAGCCCATCCGAGGCTGCTTCTACTCGAACCACTCAGAGTCATGGACTCAGGCGATTGGGTTGAACTAAACAACACGACTGGGAGAATCACGCTGCCGGGACCTACTGATGTTTGGCCGGGTTCGATATACTCCGCCCTGATTGCTATTCACTGGGAGATGGTGATTGAAGCCACCAGAGACGACGGTACTAGAATGAAATGGGTCAAGCCCGTTTTTGTTAGTGAGCGGACGGGTTTGGAGCCCATACCGAAATTGCCAGTGAGGAGTGGACGAACAGAGACCACTGACTAGTTCGGCTGTTGAGGAGGAGTCGAGAAGGCTGGCTCAGCAATGAAATCAGTCTCAAGAATATTGTAATCAGAATCTCTCTTACAGGGCTCAAAGCCGGCTCTGTTGACAACCATCTGTAATTCCCTTTCTGAGGCCTTCGACTTAGTTGAGCCCGAAGAAGAGACAACATTCTCCTCCATCATAGTGGAGCCGATGTCATCGGCCCCGGCAAATAGGGCCATCTGGGCGACTTTCATTCCCATGGTAGGCCAAGAGGCCTGAATGTGTTCGATATTATCGAAGAAAAGACGAGAGATGGCGACGTGTCTGAGGTATTCATTCGCGCTCGCACCTAAGGTATATTTGTTCATCCCTCGCTCTCGGAGACCCAGAGAATTATTCTCCAGCATTACTGGCCAAGCGATGAATGAAGTGAAGCCGACACCACCTTTGTTGATTGCCTCATCTTGCAAATCCCTGACCTTATTCATGTGCTCGAGACGTTGGAGTGTACTCTCGCCTAATCCGAAGACATTAGTTGCTGATGTTGTCAAACCCATATCCTGTGCTTCGCCCATAACTCGCAGCCAATTCTCCGAAGAGCCTTTCTTCGGCGAAATGTCAAGTCGGACATCATCGACGAGCATCTCT